>JBILTI010000171.1:0-5081 GCA_044371595.1 Bacteriovoracaceae bacterium | reverse complement strand
CTGGGAAACGAGCGGTTCCTTGTACTCGCAGTGGTGACAGGCGACCTGGTTCTTACGCTTGTAGAAGCGAAGCGAGATGGAGCAGTTCGGACAGTTGAACTGGTGGCCGCAGCCGCGGCACTGGAGGTAGCTCGCGAAGCCGAGGCGGTTGACGAAGACGAGCACCTGTTCGCGCCGCTCGAGGGCCTCGCGGATCGCCGCGACGGAGGCCGGCACGAGGGGCCAGATGTCGTCTTCAACCCCGGCCTTGTCCCGGGCGTCGATAAGCCGGATCTCCGGCAGGAACGCCTCTCCCGCCCGCTCCTTCATCTCGAAGAGCCCCTGCCCCGCGCGGTGAAAGTTATAGTACGACTCGAGGCTCGGCGTCGCCGACCCCATGACGATCGGGATGTTGAGGAGCTGTGCCTTCTTCGCGGCGACGTCACGGGCGTTGTAGGGACAGCGGTCGTCTTGCTTGAACGACGTGTCGTGTTCTTCGTCGATGACGATGAGGCCCAGGTTCGCGACCGGGATGAAGACGGAGCTCCGGACCCCGAGGATCAGGGCGCCCCGATCCATCGTCCGGGCGGCGAGCCAGATCTGGTATTTCTGGGAGTCGGAGAGCTCGGAGTGATATGAGAGGATTGGGGCGGAGAGGTAGCGCGCGAACGTCGCCACGAACTGCGGCGTGAGGTTGATCTCCGGCAGGAGAAAGAGGACGCTCTTTCCCCGCTCGATGGTCGTCTTTATGAGATCGAGGTAAACGGCGGTCTTTCCGCTGCCCGTAACCCCGTGGATCAGGTGCCGACGGAAGCCCCCGAGGCCCTCCCGGATCGCGGCGATGATCGACCTCTGGAGCGGATTCGGAACGAACTCGAGGGGCCTGCCCTCGCCCTGGGTTTGCGTCAGACCGCGGGGCCGCTTCAGATGGTGCGGGAGGCAGTCGAAGATGAGCTGGCCCAGCGGGTAGTGATAGTATCCGGCCATCCACTCGAAGAGCTGGAGCTCGCTCTCCCCGAGGCGCCAGTCCGGGACAGAAGCCGTGATCGATCTGATCTTATCGGGCGGGGTCTCGGCGAACTCCTTCGATCCCGCGGCGTCGACGTCGGTGACGCACCCGAGCGCCGTCCGGCGCCCGAGCGGGACCTCGACCACTTGCCCGCGCGCGAGGTCGCCCTCGTAGAAGTAGAGGAGCCCCTGGTTCTTCAGGGGATAGTTAACGGAGACGCGGGCGACCTTCATCAGAGCAGGAACTCTGGTCTCGGCGCCGGCACCTCTTTACCTTTTAAAATCTGGTCCCAGTTCCGGAGCCGCTTCACGAGGTCTTCCTCGCGGTCGACGTAGTGGCGGAGGGCGGTGACCTCGACCTGGTACTGCTGGCCGGCGTAGGTCTTGATGAGGAGGAACCGGGGAAAGGTGTGGGAACCGTTCGCCAACCAGTAGTCCTTGCAGATCACTTCGAAGTCACCGTTCGACGACGAATATTTCACCTTCTGGACATCACGTTCCTTGAACGAGGCGAGGGCCTCGAAGTTGCCGGCGCTGATCCGCCAGGCGACCTGCCCCTCCTCCTTCGAGAGCGTCACCTGCCGGGTGTCCGTGTACATCGACTCGCCCATGATGGCCTGGGCCCGCTCCCGGGCAACCGGATCCGTGGGGAAGAGCGGATTCACCTCCGTCTTCCGGGCGTTCCGGTCCCGCCCAACCGTGACGAGGTAGCGCTTGTAGTCCGCGAGGAACTCGACCTTCTTCCGGTTGATGATCTCGCTATTAAGACGCACGGGGACGCCGAGGGCCTTCAGATAGTTCACCATATGGGAGCCGTTATTGAAGGTCAGAGAATGGATGAGCGCGAAGAAGAGCCCCCGCTCCGCGGCTTCCGGAGAAGGTTTTACTGTGTACGGGGTGAAGTTCGGGTAGTACGTCTTGTGGACGAGCGACGCCTCCGAAAAGGACGGATTGGAGTACCGGGTCTGGGCGACTTTCAGCCCCTCGCCGCCGCGGGTGAGGAAGATCCGGTAATAGTCTTCCGCCTTGTCCTCCGTCGGGGCAACCGCGCCACCGTCGGTCCGCTCCGCGATCGGAAGGCGCTTCACCACGAGCGTTAGCGAGACGCCGTTGGCGCTCACGTCCGGGTTTGAGCCGTGCCGAAAGAGAGATTCTACCGTCGGTACGTAGGCGAGGGCGGAGGAGGTGACGAAGAAGAGGGCCAGAACTTTGATCATAGTTTGAGTCCGTTTTTCTGCAGCCGGGTTTTAAGGGTTTCTAAGAATTTATCACGAATCTCCGGATCCTTCAGGGCAAAATCGATCGTCGCTTCGAGGTAGCCGTGCACGTTACCCGTGTCGAACCGTTCTCCTTCGAAGCGGTAGGCGAAGACCTCCCGCTTCTTGCACAGGAGGTTAATCGCGTCGGTCAGCTGGTACTCATTCCCCGCGCCACGGGGGATCGTCTGGAGGATCGAGAAGATCTCCGCCGGGAGGATGTAGCGGCCGGGGGTCGCGAGGTTCGTCGGCGCGTCCTCGGGCTTCGGTTTTTCCACCATTCCGGTCATCCGCAGCGTGCTCTCGTTAACGATCTCGCCCTTAACAATGCCGTACCTGCCGGTCTCCGACCGGGGCACTTCCATCACGCCGATGACGGCGGCGCCGGCATGGGCCTCGGAGACCTCCATGAGCTGCTTGATCGCCGGCTTCCGGCTCCGAACGATGTCGTCGCCCAGGAGGACCGCGAACGGCTCGTCGCCGACGACGTCCTTGGCGCAGAGGACGGCGTGCCCGAGCCCGAGCTGCTCCTTCTGCCGCACGCTCGTTACCTCGACCATGGTGCCAATGCGCTTCACGAGCTCGAGCTCCTTCAGCTTTTTGTTCCGCTCGAGAAACTGCTCGAGCTCGAGGTTCCGGTCGAAGTAATCCTCAACGGAGAATTTTCCGGAGGCGGTGACGAAGACGACCTGTTCGATCCCCGCCGCGACGGCCTCCTCGACGATGTAGTGAATCATCGGGACATTGATGATGGGGATAATCTCTTTAGCGATCTCTTTCGTCGCTGGCAGAAACCGGGTTCCTTTACCTGCAATGGGGACGATAGCCTTTCTGATTTTCATAAATGTCCTTGTTTTAGAGAGATTAATTCTCTACATTTTTTCTTATGAAGAAAGTACTAATTTTAGCGGCTCTGACACTCGCGGGCCAGCGCTCCTGGGCCCAGGTCCGGGAATTTCAAACGACGCGGCTGATGTCGACCGGCGGGGCCGGAGTCGCGAGCATTCTTTCTACCGAAGCCGCGGTCCTAAATCCAGCCGCGTCTACGTTCTTCCAGGGCTCGAGCTTCTCGTACCAGTCCTACCGGACGGCCCTCCAGCGGCAGAGCGAAGTTCGGGACACGCTGGGGGAAGAGTTCCCGCGCAGCAACAGATCGCAGGGCGCCTTTATGTCCGACTATTCGGGTCCGGTTAAGGGCGGCGCGGCCTTCCTGAATCAGGACGAAAACAACTTCGAGCGCGACCGGCTCGTGATGCACGCCGCCGCTCCCATGGGCGGCCAGACATCGATGGGCTTCAGCTACAGCTACATCCAGGATGCGCGGCCACCCCGCGCTCGGGACCGCCACCAGATCCATCATCAGGTGACCCTCGGGTTCACCCACATAGTCGACGAGGACACCATCCTTGGCCTCGTCGTCCAGGACACTACGCGGACGACGCCCGGCGAGGAGCGGGCGATCGGAGGGTTCCAGTACACCCTCGCCGATCGCTTCACGCTCCTTGGAGACCTCGGCATCCGCTACACCCGCCGCGCGTCTGAAGACTACCTCTGGCGGGCCGGGGCGCAGATGAACATCTTCAGCGACTTTTTCCTGAAGGTGGGCCAGTTCTTCGACAACGTCACCAAGCTCAAAGGTACCGGCTGGGGCGTGAGCTGGATCGGCCCCCGCCTCGGGGTCGAGTTCGCACAGCGCACTTCCGAACAGTTCGACTCGGGTTTCTACGTCTACAAAGACGAGCGGATCGTCGATACATCGCTCTCGGCGATCATTAAGTTTTAAGCTCCCGGGTCCAAATTCCGATAGTCCGTTATGGCCAAGTTTAAAACCGGGCGACAGGCGCGCGAAGAGCGCGAGCGCATGCTCATCCTGAAGCACAAGTACGAAAACCGGATCACGATCGCGAAGTTCGGCAAGGAGTCGCTCGACGCCGGCGACTACTCGAACGCGCTCTCGAAGTTCGTCGAGTACCTCCAGATCATGGCCGAGATCAAGCAAACCCAGGACTACTACCATCTCCGGACGGGCCACTTCAATACAAAGAAGGAGCTAACCGAGATGCTGATGATCAGCCACATCTACTTCGAGATGGCGCGGATCTACGACGCCGTCCCGAAGTTCGCGAGCGAGAGCCAGAAGTGCCTCGACCAGTTCGTGTTGTTTTCGGCGAACCAGCCGTACCAGGTCGTGAACTCGGAGATGGTCCGGAAGTACCTGAAGAAGGCCGTCTTCAAGAACCCGGACGCGTTCCGCCACGCCCACGCGCAGATCTTCGTCCAGTCGAAGAAGTGCTACGTCGTGACCTTCTGCTACGGCACCGAGCATCCGATCACCCAGGAGTACCGGGCCCTCAAGGACCGGCTCCTCGAGTCGGACCGGGGCCGCGAGCTCGTCCGGCTCTACTACAAGTATTCGTCCGAAGCGGTCCCCCGCTGGGAGCACTCGCGCGGCATGGCGATCGCCGCCCGGCTGGTCTTCCGCCCGCTCCTAGTTTTCGTGGCAAAAGCCGTCCTTCCGTTTATACTGAAGTGATGCTGCTACTCTCGAAGCTGATCGTGAAGGAATGGTTCAAGAGCCTCCTCGGGGCCGTGACCGTCCTCTTCCTCCTCATCACCACCGCCGACCTCATCAACGGCCTGCTCCAGGGGAAGGACGCGGACCGCGTTCTCCTCGAGTACGCGCTGAAGATGCCCGACCTCATGGGTAAGATGTTTCCAATCTGCTGCCTCGTCGCCTCGCTCTTCTCGCTCAACAAGCTGAAGGGGCACGCGGAGCTGATCTCGATCCTCGCCGCCGGCTACTCCTACGGAAAGATCTACACGCTCATCGGGACCTGC
>JBILTI010000116.1:0-5949 GCA_044371595.1 Bacteriovoracaceae bacterium | reverse complement strand
AAGGAAAAATTCATCAAGATCGTCTGAGGGCCAATATGAAGAAGATCATCGGAATCGCGTTCGCGCTCTTACTGGGTACGGCCCGCGCCGGGACCTTCAGCCAGGAGACGCTTCTCCGGGACAAAGACGTCATCTGGGGCTTCGACTTCCTGGCCGACGGGAAGGTTATCTACACCACCCGGAGCGGCCGGCTCCAGCTCTTCGACGTCGCGAGCAAAAAAAATATGCAGATCTCCGGAGCGCCGGCGGTGTACGCCGTTGGCCAGGGCGGGCTCCTCGACGTCCGGGTCCACCCGCGAACCGGTTTCATCTACGTTTCCTACTCGGAACCGAAGGGCGGCGACAAGTCGGCGACGGTGCTCGCGCGGTTCAAGCTCGGCAGCGGAAAGGTCACGGAGTTCAAGAAAATCTTCGAGGCCGACGCGAACGGCAACCCGTACCACTACGGCTCGCGGATCGAGTTCCTCGAAGACAAGGTCTTCCTATCCTCCGGGGAACGCGGCGACCGCCCCCAGGTCCAGAACCCGAAGAGCTTCGTGGGAAAGATCATCCGCATGAACGAGGACGGGAGCGGCGCCGAGGTCTGGTGTCGGGGTCTTCGAAATCCGCAGGGGCTTACGGTTCGTCCGGGGACGACGGAGCTCTGGGAAGCGGAGATGGGGCCGCAGGGCGGAGACGAAGTGAACGTCATTAAACGCGGCGCCAACTACGGCTGGGCGGTGGTCACCTACGGCGAAGAGTACGGCGGCGGCAAGATCGGCGAAGGGACGGCGAAGGCCGGAATGGAGCCCCCGTTCCTCTACTGGGTCCCGTCAATCTCCCCCTCCGCCCTCACCTTCTGGCGCGGCGACCTCTGGCTCGGGACCCTCTCCGGGGAACACCTCCGGCGGATCGTGCTGAAGGACGCGAAGGTCGTAACACAGGAAGTGCACTTCAAGGAACTCGGGCAGCGGTTCCGGAACGTGCGTCCGGGCCCCGACGGTGCCCTCTGGTACTCGACGGACGAAGGGGCACTGGGCCGGGTCCTTCCGGCGAAGTGATCAGGGACCGACAGTCGCGAGGACCCGCTGGATCGAGATATCTTCCGAACATTTGAAGTGTCCGAGGGGACAGGCCTTGTGCCCGTGGAGCCCGCAGGGCCTGCACGCGAGGGAATCACCGACGTCGACGACGACGGAATCCTCGGCGAGCGGCGTGTAGCCGAAGCCGGGCACCGTCGAGCAGAAGATCGCCGTGGTCTTCGCGTTCACGCAGCTTGCGAGGTGGAGCGGCGCCGAGTCGTTGACGAAGACCCGCCGCGCGTCCTTCATGAGCGCCGCGGAGTCAAGGAGGTTCAGAGCGCCGGAGAGGTTCTCCGTGTTGGGGATGCCCTCGCGGATGCGATCGCAGAGGTCGCGGTCGCCGGGGGCGCCGATGAAGTAGACCTTGGCGAGCTTCGCAAGCTCGGCCGTCAGCGCGCGGTACTTTTGTTCGCTCCACGCCTTCGTGAACCAGACGGAGGCGGGGGCGATGACGAAGTAGGGACCGCGCTTATGGACCGCGACCTTCTCGAAGTGCTTCGGAAGGAGCGGGAGCTCGGGCCGGTAATTTTTTGAGTTGCCCACAACGGGATGGCCGGGAATGAGCTCGAGGTTCCGCTGCACCTCGTGCCACCCGCGGGGATCCGGGATCTGGTGATCGACGCGCCTCGTGTAGAAGAGCGAGAGCGGATTCTGCCGAAACCCGACCTTCACCGGCGCGCGGACGAGCGCGCTCACGAGGCCCGAGTTGAAGTGCCGGTGGAGGTTGAAGACGAGGTCGAAGTCGATCTTCCGGAGCTCGCCGATGAGCCGGAAGAGGTTCCGGGTCTTCCCGCCCTGCTTGTCCCAGATCCAGGTTCTTTCGATCGTCGGGAGCCCCGCGATGACCGACTCGTTCCCCTTGCGGAGGAAGAAGTGGATCTTCGAGTTCGGGTAGAACTCCGCAAGGGCGCGCGCGAACTGGCTCGCGAGGATCGTATCCCCGATGAAGGCCGTCTGGATGACGAGAATTGTTTTAGACGATGTGTCGGTCATACGTTAAACTCATTCTATTAAAATTTATGCAGAAAATCACAGCTATAATTCCCACGTTTAATGAAGAGGTGAACATCAAGGACGCGATCGAATCGGTCCTCTGGTGCGACGAGGTCATCGTCGTCGACTCCTTTTCGACGGACCGGACGGTGGAGATCGCGGAGTCGTTTCCTCGGGTGCGGCTCCTCCAGCACGAATACGAACACTCCGCGGCCCAGAAGAACTGGACCATTCCGCAGGCGTCGCATCCGTGGATCTTTCTCCTCGACGCCGACGAGCGGCCGACGCCGGAGCTGGTGCGCGAGGTCCAGGACATCGTCCGGACCGGAACTCCGTACTCGGGTTTCTGGATCTACCGCCGGAACAACTTCATGGGAAAGCGGATCGACTACTCGGGCTGGCAGTCGGATAAGGTGATCCGCCTCTTCAAGCGGGACGAGTGCCGGTACCAGAACAAGCACGTCCACGCGGAGGTCGAGGCGAAGGGCGAGATCGGCGTCCTCGCGCACAAGCTGATCCACTACACCTACAAGGACGTGACGTCGTACCTTAAGAAGGCCGACCGCTACACCACTTGGGGCGCCCTCGACCGGCATTATAAGTTCGAAAAGACCGGGCGGCGCATCGGCTTAGCGTATCTCTTCTTCCGTCCCCTGGGCCGCTTCGTCCGCCACTACATCTGGCGCCTGGGCTTCCTCGACGGGACCCACGGCTTCGTCGTCTCCGCGCTCGCCGCGTATAACGTGTTTATTCGCGCGGTGAAGATCTGGCGGCTGCAGAACGGCGAAAAGATAGAAGATCCGTTTAAAAAATAAGCTTTAAGAGATCCTGGAAAAAGAAGCAGAACAACGTCACTTTCGTGCCGAGTAAGACGAAGGTCGCGAGCTGTGCAGCGTTTTTCATACGGGGGGCATTATCCACAGTTTCCAGTTTGCTGTGGTTAAAAACCGTAGAAGCTGGTAATAATTACCGAAACTTCGCGGGAGCGTAACCAGATGAAACTTCAAGACCACATCGATTCAACCGAACTCGACATGACGGAGATGCAGGTGAAGGCCTTCTTCCTCGGGATCCTCTGCGCGGAGAAGCCGATGCCGTTTGCGAAGGCTTTCGAGGAGCTCCTCACGGAGGCGCCGGAAGGCCGGGACGAGCTCGAAGCGCCGCTCGGGGAGCTCTGGGACAAACTCGCGAAGAACCTGAAGGGCGAGCTCCTCAACATGTTCCCCGCGGATCCGGAGATCCGATCGTGGATCGACCTCGCCAAAGACCAGCTGGACTTTTTCCTGACGGGCATGAGCCTCTCGGGGACGAACCTCGAGACCTGCGACGACGAAGAGCTCGCGGGGTTCATCGACGAGCTAGAGGACACGGTCGAAGACATGGACGACTTCCTGGCCGATTCCGAGGCGTCCCCTGAGGACGGAGAAGACTTCCGAGAGTTTCTCCTCGACGCCTGGAAAGAGTTCGCTGAAGCGAAGTAAGCGTCAGGCGATGAGATTCAGAATCTTCTCTCGATAGGAGAACTTGAAGTCCAGGTGCTCGAGCGCGAAGATCTTAAGGCCCTGGTTCCGGAGCTTGCACGCCGGACACTTGAGGCACCCCTCTTTCTCAATGCCTTCGTAGCAGGTCACGGTCGTCTCGAGGAGATACGCCAGGACGCCGAGCCGGTGCCCGAGCTCCATCGTTTCCTTCTTCGTCATCGCGACGAGCGGAGTCCGGATCTCGAAGGTCGGGTCGGCGAAGTCGAGCCGGAGCGCCGCCTGGATCAGGTCCATGTAGGCGCGGGAGCAGTCGCGGTAGCCGGAGTTCGCGGCCTCGAGCTCCATCACGCCGAGGTAGATACAGTGCGCCCCGAGGGCGTTGGCGTGGATGCCGGCGACGCGGGCCATGAGGCCGTTGCGGCCAGGGACGAGCGTGTTCGGTGCTTCGCCCGGGTTATGCTCGATCTTCTTATCGGACCCGATGAGGGCCGATTCGGTGATCTTCGAGAGGCAGCCGAGGTCTAACTCGACGTGATCGACGCCGAAGTGCCGCGAGATCTCGCGGGCGCGGACGAGCTCGATCGAATGCCGCTGGTTGTAGGTGAAAGACGCGGAGAGGACGTCGGCCGCGCCGAACTCCCGGAGCGCGAGGGCGAGACAGAGGCTCGAGTCCATGCCACCGGAATGAACGACGACGGCGCGCTTTTCCATTAGTAGGGACGCTTCTTTTCCCACTCGTAGGCGGAGCGGATGATGACGTTCAGGTCGTCGTACTTCGGCTTCCAGCCGATGACGGACTGGATCCGGTCCGCGCGGGCGGTGATGCTCGCGGGATCGCCGGGGCGGCGGGGAGAATCGATGACGACGATCGGAACCCCCGTGATGTCCTTAACACGGCCCAGGACGTCGCGGACCGAGAACCCGTGGCCGTAGCCGCAGTTTAAGACCTCGGACTTCCCGCCGCGGTCGAGGTACTCGAGGGCCTTAACGTGCGCGTCGGCGAGGTCCGTGACGTGGATGTAGTCCCGGACGCAGGTACCGTCGAGGGTCGGGTAGTCGGTACCGAAGACCTTGATCGAAGGCCTCTTTCCGCAGGCGGTCTCGCAGGCGACCTTGATGAGGTGCGTGGCCTCGGGGAAGGATTGACCAATGCGGCCCTCGGGGTCGGCGCCAGACACGTTGAAGTACCGGAGGGCGACGTAGCGGAACGGCGACGCGTGCGAGAGGTCGCGGAGCATGTGCTCGGTCATGAGCTTCGACTGGCCATAGGGGTTGATCGGGGCGAGCTCGGAGTCCTCCCGGCAGACGCCGTCCGCCGTCATCCCGTAGACGGCCGCGGTCGAGGAGAAGATGAACTTATGGACCTTGTGCTTCTCGCAGAGGGAGAGGAGGAAGTGCGAGTTAACGGTATTATTTTGGTAGTATTTCAGGGGATTCGAGACACTCTCCGGAACGACGATGCTGCCGGCGAAGTGGAGAACGGCATCAAATCGCTGTGCAGCAAAGAGCGCGTCAACCTTTTCCCGCTCTTCGAGGTTCCCGACGACGAGGTCGCCATAGGTAACGGCCTCCCGGTGTCCGGTTGAGAGGTTGTCGTAGATAACGAGTGAGTGCCCAAGGGCGCCGAGCGCCTTAACAACATGAGAACCGATGTAGCCTGCGCCACCTGTGATTAGAATTTTCATCCCCCCATTTTAGGAGATCGAAAGTCCTCCGTCTACATGCAGAACCTGGCCCGTGACCCAGGAGGAGTTCGGGGATAGGAGGTAGAGCGCCGCCTGGGAAATGTCGGCGGGGCCACCGATGCGCTTCAGGGGGTGACGCTCGATCGTCGTCTCGAGGGCCTTGGCGTTGCCGGTGATCTTCGCTGCGAGGGGCGTGTCGACGAGGGAAGGGGCGACCGCGTTAACACGGATCTTCGGCGCCCACTCGACGGCGAGGCTCCGGACGAGGCCCTCGAGGGCGCCCTTCGCCATCGCGATGGAGGTGTGGAAGTTCATTCCCTTCTGGACAGCGACGGTGGAGAAGAGAACCACGGAGGCGGACTCGGACTTCCGGAGCTTCGGGTAGAGGGCCTGGAGGACCTTGACGGCGCCGAACGTATTGAGCTCCATGTCGTGGGCGAAGTCCTCGGCCTTCAGGAGGTGGAACGGCTTCAGGTTGATCGACCCGGGCGCGTAAACCACGCCGTCGATGACGTCCGGAAGGTCTGCCACCGGGAGGGGGTCTTTCAGTACGTCGAAGTTCCCCGTCCGGGAGAAGCTAAAGAGCTTCGTGTCAGGGTCGAGGCCCTCCGCGATGTGTTGGGAGATGCCGTGGGAGCCGCCGATGATGACGATGTTGCGTTTCATAGTTCGTCCTTTGTGGGATGATTATGTCACCTTTCCCACCATGACGGGTAAGACAGTATTTCG
>JBILTI010000115.1:0-5984 GCA_044371595.1 Bacteriovoracaceae bacterium | reverse complement strand
GACGCGCTCGAGTTCATCGCCGTCGAGACCCGGGCGCTCATCGACGCGCACCCGTCGCTCGAGTCGCTTTTCGAGAAGCACTTCGGCCGCGTCCGCGAGGTCTTCGACCGCGAGGCGATCACAGAGACGTGCCTGATCGAAGACTATCTCTTTCCGGTCACGACCACGTACCCGATGCTCGTGGACGGAAGCTTCAGCGCCGCTCTGGTGGCCTCGTACCGCGACACCTACAAGGCCTGGGTCGACGAGAAGGCCGCGGGCCACGTCGCCACGCAGGAGCTCCTGAAGGCCCAGTTCGACATGAAGCTGCACGACAAGGACCTCGCGTGCCAGTGCGTCCAGTGCCTGGGTGACTACCGGACGCAGGTCCGGGAGTCGGTCTACGGCGCGCAGGCGGCGATGATCGACCGTACCGAAGAGAAGCTCCACGACTGGGTCCTCACGCGCAAGATCGGCGACATCTCGAACGCCGTCTTCGACCTGAAGAAGAACCTCGACAAGAACTTCCACCAGATGCGGAACAAGCTCAAGCGCTCGTCCGTGAACAAGCTCGAGAACGAGGTCAAGGCCTACTTCCGAACGAAGTTCGGGCCGAAGTCCGACCTCGGGAAGGTCTACAAGGAAAAGCTAACCGTCTACTTCAACACCCTCCTGGTCGAACAGGGCCTCAAGCCCGAGCTCGTCGCCCACGAGGAGTACGAGCGCTTCTACCTCCAGCTCGAGACGAACATCTGGAAGGGCGAGGCGTTCCTCAAGAAAGAATTCGAACGCTTCACGGCCGCGATCCTGGCGCTGAAGCGGAAGGACGTCTCCTCCGGAATCCTTCGAGAATATCTGGGCCAGTTCTGGCTCCACGCCGACGCCCGCCGGATCAACCGGAAGATCATCTACCACATGGGGCCCACGAACTCCGGTAAGACCTACCACGCGATCGAGGCCCTCTGTAAGGCCAAGAACGGGTGCTACCTGGCCCCGCTCCGACTCCTTGCTTCGGAGCTCTTCGATACCATGAGCAACAAGGGCGTTGCCACGACGCTCCTCACCGGCGAAGAGGTGATCGATGTTCCGAACTCCACGCACTACTCGTCGACGATCGAGATGGCGAAGCTCCAGAGCCGGTTCGAGTGCTGCGTGATCGACGAGATCCAGATGCTCACGGACCCGCAGCGGGGCTGGGCCTGGACGCGCGCCCTGGTGAACATCCAGGCCGACGAGATTCACCTCTGCGGCGACCACTCGGTCCTCGAGCTCGTTAAGAAGATCCTCGCCCTCTGCGGCGACACGCTCGAGGTCCGCGAGTACACGCGGATGACCGAGCTTAAGGTCCTCGAGCATCAGATCCCGCTCACCGAGCTCCAGAAGAACGACGCCCTCATCGTCTTCTCCCGGCGGAACGCCTTGAAGTACAAGTCGGACCTCGAGGAGCTCGACTTCAAGGTATCAATCGTCTACGGCCGCCTCTCCCCGGAGGTCCGCCGGGAGCAGGCCCGGAAGTTCGACGAGGGAGAAACCGACATCATGGTCTCGACCGACGCGATCGCGATGGGGATGAACCTCCCGGTCAAGCGGATCGTCTTCTCGACGCTCTCGAAGTTCATCGACAACAAGGAAAACCAGCTTTCGTACTCGGAGATCAAGCAGATCGCGGGCCGCGCCGGGCGCTTCAAGCGCTTTCCGGTGGGCGAGGTCACGACCCTGAACCGGGTCGAAGGGGGCCTCGAGATCCTGCAGAACGCGATCTCGTACCACTTGGGCCAGCAGGACAAGGCGATGGTCGGCCCCGACCTCGACATCTTCAGCTCGGTAAACAACGCCCTCGAGTTCCACGGGCTCCCGACGCTGAAGCTCTCCGAGTTCCTCCGGCTCTTCAACACCATGACCTTCGAGAAGCCTTTCTACTGCGTCGACATGAAGGAAATGATCGAGCTTGCCGAGATGGTCGAGGGCGCCGACGAGAACCGCACGCTCTCGAACGCCGAGATCTTCGGCTTCGCCTGCGCGCCGGTGAACCTGGGCCTCATCGAGCACGTCCAGTACTACCTCTGGATCCTGAACCACTACGTGAGCGGCCAGAGCATCCTGAACGAGGCGATCGACGAGAACTCCGACAACATCGATTACCTCGAGACCTCGATCAAGTGCGTGGAGCTCTACCAGTGGCTCTCGCGGCACTTCGACCAGAAGAACTTCATGTTCGACGAGCAACGGCTCCTCGAGAACAAGGCGAAGGCCATCGAACGCCTCAACACGCTACTCTCGGACAAGATCGGCAAGGCCTGTTCGAGCTGCGGCTGCAAGATGCCGCAGAACGCGCGCTTCAACATCTGCGACGAGTGCTTCTCGAAGCGGCGCTTCGCCCGGCGACCGCCGCGGGACGCGTCCGGCGGTGACGGCGGTGGCCGTCGCGATCGCCGCGGCGGCGGAGGCGGCCGCGGGGGTGAGCGTGGCGGTGACCGGAACCGGGGTCCCCGGAACGATAACCGAGACCGTTCGGCCCCACCGAGAGGTGAGGGCGCTCCGGCCCAGGCTTCCGGGAACGGCGGCGGTAACGCCTCCGGCAACGGCGGTGGCACCGGTGCCCCGGGCGGAGGCCCGGGTGGAAAGCGGCGGCGTCGTCGCCGTTCCGGAGGTCCGAAACCTTCCGGAGAAGGCAACAAGAGCGATGCGGCCCAGGCCTTCCGAAAACACCGATAAACTTAGCTACCGGGAGTTCGCCCGGTCGATCCTCGAGGGGGAATCCCTTGAGGATAAGTTTCTGGGCGCCGCTGTCGAGTGGGACACGTGGGTTCCGTACGAGATGCCGCCGGCGCCGGGCCGGAAGGGGCGGCTCGCGTTCTCCGACGAGCAGATAAAGTTTCCCAAGGCCCCGCGCCTCGTCGAAGCGGAAAACAAGGCGATCGCCCTCCACAGCTTCGCCAACCACGAGCTCCTCGCGATCGAAATGATGGCCACGGCGCTCCTCGTGTACCCGCACGAGACGGAGGAGGACGTCCGGTTTAAGAAGGGCATCCTGGTCGCGCTCCGGGAAGAGCAGACGCACCTTAACCTCTACCTAGGCCGCCTCCGGGAGCTGGGTTACGACTTCGGGGACTTTCCCCTGAACGCGTTCTTCTGGCGGCAGATGGAGAAGCTCACCACCCCGGCGGCCTACGCCGCGGTGATGGCACTGACCTTCGAAGCGGCGAACCTCGACTTCGCCCAGTACTACGCTCGCGTCTTCCGCGACGGCGGCGATCTGGCGACGGCGGGGATCCTCGAGACCGTTCTCGCCGACGAGCTCGGGCACGTGGCCTTCGGCGCACACTGGATGAAGAAGTGGAAGCAGGACAAGGAACTCTGGGACTACTACCGGAGCGTGCTCCCCTGGCCCCTGACGCCCGCCCGGGGCCGCGGCATCGGCTTCGATCCCGAGCTTCACCGGAAGGCGGTGGGGGACGACGCCTTCGTGGCCCGGCTGGTGGTCTACGAGGATTCGTTCAACGTCACCCGCCGCCCGAACCGATGAGGGCCCTCCGTGTTAACGCCGACTACGAGCTCGCGCTCTTCGAGGGAAGGGCCGGACCGAAGATCGTCAACGAGTCCGTCGAGTTCCTGGCGCTCTTCCTGGAGGAGCGCCCCCTCTATTCGCAGAAGACCTACGCCGACTGCTACCTCCGGCACGTCGAAGAACTCACGGGTCGCGCTCCGCGGATCACCGCGGCGGGCCCCGCCGAGAACTGGTGGGGAAGCCTCGCGGACCTTTCCCGGGAGCGGCGGTTAAATTCGAAGGAAGTCATCCTCCCGTTCTCG
Source organism: Bacteriovoracaceae bacterium (assembly GCA_044371595.1). Classification (GTDB taxonomy): domain Bacteria; phylum Bdellovibrionota; class Bacteriovoracia; order Bacteriovoracales; family Bacteriovoracaceae; genus Peredibacter. The sequence goes on along the minus strand of JBILTI010000115.1, from coordinate 2,195 downwards.
GCGGGGACCGCGCTCGTCACGGCGGTCGACGAGTTCCGTCCCCGGCCCGGTACGCGATACCTTCTGAAGAGCGCGCACGGCATGTCGGGTCAGAACTTCCTCGTCTGGGACGAAGCAACTCCCCGTGTGGCGCTCGCGAAGCTCCTCGACCGGTGCGACCGACTCGTCGCGGAGCCGCTCCTGGACCGGCGCCGGGACTTCTCCCATTACGTCCTCTCGCCGGCGACGGTTATCTGCTACGAGAACCTCGTCGACGAGCGGTTTCAGTACAAGGGAACGCTGTTCTCCGATCTCCGGGCCCCGGATTTCCCCTCGCTGAGTTTCAGCGGTGACGTGTCGGCGCCGGTTCGGGAGCGGTTCCTGCGGGAGTTCGCGGAGCTCCGGGCCTTCGTCGCGGGTCTGGGCGTCGCCGGTGGATACGGCGTGGATTCCTTTACCTACGCCGCGGGGGCCGAGACGCGCGTCCGCACGATCAGCGAGATCAACTACCGGAAGACGATGGGCCTCGTGGCCTGGCTCCTCTCGAACCGCTTCTCCGCCGGGGACCCCTGGACGATGTTTTTCCTCGCCCGGCCCCCGAAGAAACCGGACGTCTTCACGTACATCCGGGAGCGGACCGCGGGGCTTCCGGGCCTCTTCTATCTTTCGCCGGGGGATACGCGCTTCGAGGTGTTCCTCCTGACGGCGCCGACTGCAGCAGTAGGCCGGGCGCGGCTCGCGGAGCTCCGGGCGCTACTGCCGGACTGCGAGCTTCCGGTAGACGTCTAAGATCACGCGGCCCGCTTCCTCGGCCGTCGTGCCGTAGGAGACGACGCCGTCGTCGTGGCCCTTCATGACGAAGAGGCCCGAGGATTTCTCCGACAGCAACTGGGCCGCCGCCGCCGCCATCTCCTGCGTTCCGTAGGGGACGTCTTCGTCGATCGAATCGTAGTCCCCGTTCCGGAGGAGATCCCAGAGCTTCCGGTGGTGCACGTGGAAGACGTAGTTAACGGCCGGATTTGCCTGGTAGATGCCGAAGTGGGTGAGCGATTCGCTCGAGGGCGGGATGAGCCCCTCTGCCGTCACCGAGCCCTTCTTCAGGTCGCAGTCGATCACTCGGGTATAGTGGTGCGCCTGGAGGTGCGCGAGGTGCCCGGTCTGACTTCCGGTGATGATAAAGCTGCGCTTTCCGATACGTGAGGATAGGTTGCCGTAGCCGATCTTGTCGATTGGATATTCGCCTACCAGGCCCAGCTTGAAGAGCAGGGCCCGCCACTTCTCCAGCGCGATCACCTGATTCATCTCCGGCGCGGGCGCACGTTTTAGTGTCAGTTTAAACTTAATGACACCTTCGTCTCGGTTCGTCGTCACGGATAAGTCCTTGATGTCCTGTGCGATTTTATTGCAAATCACCCGGGCCCATTTATAATGAGAATACTGGATAACTGAGGCCAAGGACAAGACCCATTTCACAGGAGGGGATTATCCTCGACAAACTAGTCAGCGACTTGAAGTCGAAGTTCCCCTTCGGAAAGAAGAAGCAGGACGACGACGAGTCGGAAGAGATCGAAGCGAGTGAAGAGGGAACGGAGTCGGCGGACGAAACCGAGGCTACGAACGTCGACGTCGGCGGCGTCACCGAGGGCGACGGGAAGTCGTCGCTGAAGGATCGCCTCAAGTCGGGCCTCACGTCGATCACGAACCTCCGGAAGCTCAAGGAAGGGGACCCCGGCTTCGAGAAGAAAAAAAAGGTCAGCCGGATCCTCCAGGTGAGCATCGGCGTCGGCGTCGTGGTGATCCTCCTCTCCGACGAGATCTTCCCGCCGGATGCGGAGGTGCCGGACGCCCCCGTTACAATGCTCAAGAAGCGGCCGAAGAAAAAAGCTCCCCCCTCCGGCGAGGAAAAGAAATCGAGCGAAGAAGCGCCGACTGCGGAGGCGCCGGCGACGGAAGAACCGGCGAAGGAAGCCGCTCCGGAAACGAAGGCCCCGGACGCCGCTCCCGACGCGAGCACCGAGACGAACCCCGACTCGCTGGTCGAGGTGACCTCCACCGAAATTCCAACCGAGGCCCCGGCCACGCCCGAGACGACGCCCGTCGAACCGACGACCGAACCGGCGACGACACAGGTGTCCGGAACGGAACCGACCAGCGAGGAACCGACCAGCACGGAGCCGACCAGCACGGAGCCGACAACGGAACCCGCCGTCACCGAT
>JBILTI010000114.1:0-6033 GCA_044371595.1 Bacteriovoracaceae bacterium | reverse complement strand
GGATCTCGAACGTCGCCTTCGCCAGCAGGAAGAGGCCCCCACCGAGGAGGATCAGGTCCCGGCCCGAGAAGCTGTGCTCGAGGAGCGTGAAGAGGGGCTGCGTCAGCGTCATGATCCAGCTGATCGAGAAGAGGAGGAGGACCCGGATCCCGAGCGCGAGCGCGATGCCGATGTTCCGCGTCTTATTCTGCGCCTCGGCCGGGAGCCGGGCCACGAGGATGGCGATGAAGATGATGTTGTCGATCCCGAGGACCGTTTCCATCGCCGTGAGCGTGACCAGTGAGGTGAGATTTGCTGCGGTTAGTTCAAACATAGGGCTCCGTTCGTTGAAAAAAATTTTCTCCGACTTTTCGCTGTTTGAAAACAGCTATTCTGGTAAGATGCGATCTCGGAAAGGAGCCACGCATGAAGTACCTTCACACCATGATCCGGGTGAACCACCTCAACGAGTCGATCGCGTTCTACACCGACGTTCTCGGCATGAACCTCGTCGCGAAGACCGATTACCCCGACGGCCAATTCACGCTGGCGTTCCTGAGCTACGGGACGACGAAGGACGACCCGTGCATCGAACTCACCTACAACTACGGAAAACATTCCTACGAGCACGGGAACGCCTTCGGGCACATCGCGCTCGGAACCGACGACGTCGCCGCGACCTGCGACCGCGTTCGGCGCCGCGGCGGCAAGATTCTCCGCGAGCCGGGGCCGATGAAGCACGGAACGACGGTCATCGCCTTCGTCGAAGACCCGAACGGATACAAGATCGAACTCATCGAGCGGAAGTGATCGCGCCGAGTGATTCGCTCTGATTTTTTTCCCGTCCGCGGCGGGGACCTCGTGCTAGAATCGGGGGCATGAACTGGTTGCTACCCCGTCTCTCCGTGGTCGAAGTCTCGCTCCGCCTCCTCGGCGCCGTCGCCGCCACCGATCGGGTGGCGCCGGCGACGACCGCGGCCCCCGCGGAGCTACAGGTTAGCTGCCTCGGGAACTCGCACACCTTCGGCGCCGGAGCAGCGAAGGGGGAGGGGTATCCGGAGCAGCTCCAACGCATGCTCCGGAGCGAGGGGCGGTCGGCGCGGGTGATGAACCGAGGCCTATTGAACGTCAATTCGTCGTTCGTCGCCGAGGCCTTCCCGAAGTGGCTCGGGAAGGACCGGCCGCAGATCGTCTTCGCGATGGTCGGGGAGCCGAACATCTGGAACCGCTACGGTTACTGGAACTACCTGAGGCGTCGCCGGGCGGACGCTGAACCGGCGCCCCTCGAGCTGCTCCTGAACCGCGCCGAGACCTGGAACACGACTACCGGCGCGCGCCACTCGTCGACGTTTCTCCGCTCACGGCGAGACCCTGAGGAGGCGAAGTACGTGCTCGCGTATCTCTGGCTCGGGGCGCTCGACATGGGCTTCCTCCACCGGAACGAGCTGACGCCGCCGCAGCGGGAGGAGATCATCGACGCCCTCCGGATCCTCGTTGCCCGGGAGCCGTCTCAGACCCTGGCGTGGCGGGTCCTCGCGGAGACGGCGCACGACGCGGGGGACGCGGAGCTCTTTGGCCGCGCCGTGGACGGCGCCCTCGACGCGGATCGGGAATTCAACTTCCCCCTCTGGCGCTTACTCCGGACCGTCGACCCCGGAGGGGCCGCCATCGCCGCGCTCGAGGGCCGGGTAACGCCGGACAAGCTCCGGGAGATCGAAGCGTTTTTCTTCCCCGCGACCCGCAACCCCGAGTCCGTGCCGGCCGAGCTGCGGCTCGAGATGCTTCGCTACTATCCGACCCATCATCAGACGTTGACGTCGCTCACGCACACGCACGGAGACGCCCTCGCCGCGGAGATCGTCGAGTGGATCATCCGCATGCTCGAGCTGAATCCGTTCTCTCCGAACAACCACTACCTCGTCGGCTTCCGGTCGAGTCTCGAGCGCCGGCCCGAGCTCCGGCGCCGCCTCGACGACGCGGCTGAGGCCCGCTCGAGGACCCTCGGAGACATCGACTTCCGCGCCTTGATTTCCCTCGGGAAGCTCGACGAAGACTGGCTCGTCTCTGACCTCGAACAGATCGTCGCCGCCGCGCGGGCCGCGGGGGCGACGATCGTCGTCCAGACCTATCCGCCGCAGCGGATGGGCGACGATTGGTCGGTCAACGGCCTCCTCGGGCGCTGGTGGGCGCGACGGCGCGATCGAAACGGAATTCGCTTCCTTGACGTCGGCGCGAAGCTCGATGCCGCGGGGTCTTCGATCCGAGAAGTCGCGTCAGGGACCGATCGATGAACGACCTATCCCGCCGCTTCGCTGCCCGCTTCGCCGTCCTAGTCCTCGGTGTTCTTTTCTCTTTCCTCGTGATCGAAGCAATGCTCCGTCTGGTCGGCTACGTTTACTCCCGGGAGGACAAGCCGCCGGTCACCGCCCGCGCGGACGCGCTTCGGATCCTCTGCATCGGTAATTCCTTCACCTACGGTTCCGGGGCCCCGAAAGGGATGGGATACCCGGAGCAGCTCGAGCGGCTTCTCAACGCCGTGGGCCCGGGCCGATACCAGGTGTTGAACCGCGGGATCCGGAACGCGAACTCGTCGATCGTCGCGGAGAACGTTCCCGGCTGGATGGAGCGCGACCGGCCGCACGTGGTGTTCGCGATGGTCGGCGAGCCGAACAAGTGGAATAAGTACGGCTACTGGGAGTACCGCCGACGGGCGACCGCCGCCGCTGCGTCGGCGCTCGCGTGGCTCGAGCCGCTCCGGTTCCTGCGGACGTTCCGGCTCCTCGAACTCCTCCTGAACCGATCGGAGAGCTGGAACCGTACCGACGACGAGGTCTACTCGACAACGTTCCGGAGCGTGCGCAAGGACTCCGAGGCGGACAAGCTTCTCCTCGCGTACCTCTGGCTTGGCGCCATCGATGGCGGGTACTTCCGCTCTCACGAGCTGCCCGCCCCAGCGCTCGCGGAGGCCACCGAACTCCTGGATTACCTGGTCCGCCGCGAACCCGCCAACGCCGTCGCCGGGCGGCTCTACGCCGAGCTCCTCGTGGCCCGGGGCCTCACGGGAGACGAGTTCCTCCGCGTCGTGGACGCGGCGGCGGCGCTCCAGAATGGAGCATTCAGCTACCCGCTCTGGCGGATCTTCCGCGACCTCGAGCGCCGACGGCCCGAGCTCTTCAACGCGCGCCTGCGGGCGCGGAAGGCGACGCTCGAAGCCGGGTTTTCGGCGAGGAAGCTTGCGGCGATCAGCACGCATTTCCAGAGCTACACCCGGAGTACGCTGCACCTTCCGCGGCCCGTGGAGGTGCTCTTCGATATGGTCAACTATCATCCCTCGAATCCGTTCATCCTTTTTCAGCTCAGCAAGAACGCCGCCCCGGCGGACCTGCCGCGAGTGACCGCCGCCGCGGTCCGGGGCCTCGCCCTCAATCCGCTGTCCCCGAACATCGTCTACCTGAACGTACTCCTTCAGCGGACGGCCCGTATCCCGGCGCTCCGGGCCCAGATCGAGGCGCAGCTCCGGCGGAACTCCGAGAAGTTCGGCGGCATCGACTTCGGCGAAATCCTCGAGGAAGATCGGGTCGACGAGGGATGGCTCGTCGCGGACCTCGAGCGGATCATTGCCGGGGCCAGGGCCGTCGGCGCCCGCGTCGTGATGCAGACCTATCCGCCGCTCCGGAAGGGGGGAGACCGGCCCGTCGATCGGGTCCTTCGGAAGTGGTGGGCCGATCGAACCGATAAAGACGGCCTCGAGTTCCTCGACGTCACCGCCCGGCTTACCGAACTCTACCGGCGGACCGGGGACCGCGAGCGGTTCTATTCGATGGAGGTCGGCCCCGACGACCAGCACCTCAACGCCGAAGGCTACGGCGAAGTCGCGAAGCTGATGCTCCCGGTGGTCACTCGCCGCGAAGCTCCCGCAGTGCGCGAGTGAGTTCGTCGATCTCGCCGTCGGTCGTATCAACGCCCCAGCTTACTCGGATCCCTTCGAAGGCCCGCGCCTCGTCGAGGCCCAGGGCGAGGAGCACGTGGCTCGCGGTCTTCTTGCCGGAATAGCAGGCGGAACCGGCGGAGCCGCGGATCCCCCGGGCGTCGAGCTTCACCAGGAGTTCCTTCGCGGATGCGCCGGGGAGCGCGAAGTTTAGGATGTTCGGCAGACACCGGAGCTCGTCCCCGTGGAACCGGATGTCGGGGAAGCTCTCCCTGAGCGACGAGCGCAGCTGCTGGCCGAGTGCTGCGAGCCGCTCCCGCGTTTCCGAGGTGAACGCCATCGTCGCCCGGGACATGGCGACGACCAATTCCACCGCGACCGTGCCCGGTCGCAGGGCGCCTTCCTGGCCCCCGCCGTAGAAGAGCGGCGCGAGGGGAACGCCGCTCCGGAGATAGAGGCCCCCGACGCCCTTCGGACCGTGGACCTTGTGGCCGCTGAAGGTGTACATGTCGACCGGGACCTCCCGGACGTCGACCGGAACCTTGCAGAACGCCTGAGCGCCGTCTGAGTGGAACGGGACGTTGCTCCGGCGGCACCGCGCGCCGATGGCCCGGAGGTCCTGGATTGTTCCGATCTCGTTGTTCGCGTGCATCACCGACACGAGGGCCGTCCGCGGTCCCAGGAGCCTCTCGAGCTGGTCGAGGGAGACGTGGCCCCTCCCGTCGACGTCGAGGTAGCGGAGGACGGCGCCCGTGGCTTCCGCGGCGCGGGCGGCTTCCAGGACACTCGAGTGCTCGATGCGGGAGACGACGAGTTCGTTGCGGCCCGCGGCGACGCCCGCGCGGAGCGCGCCGGCGACGACAAGATTGTTCGACTCCGTCGCCCCGGAGGTAAAGAAGATCTCCTCGGGGCCCGCCCCGAGGACCGTCGCGATCCGAAGCCGTGCCCGCTCGAGCTCCGTCGCGGCGGTGACGCCCGCGCGGTGGATCGAGGAACTGTTTCCGAGGCCCCGGCGGTAGAGCTCCGCGAGGAGGTCCGCGACGGCCGGGAGGACCGGCGCCGAGGAGGCGTGGTCGAGGTAGACGGCGCGGCCGCTACTCATACTGGTAGTTGAGCTTCTTCGCGATCGCGTTCAGCTGCGCTTTGCTGATCTGGAACTCGAGGTCCCGGAGCGCGTCCTCGCGGCTGATCACGTTCTGCCGGATGAGCTTACTCATCTCGACGTGGTAGTGCGTGTAGCCGTAGTTCTTCATCGAGTTGTAGACGGAGATAAAGTTTAGCATGCAGTTCGTAGACCGCCCCGGGTAAGCTCCTTCTGGATCGTCGGGACGTAGACCTCTGGCCCGAACGGGAGGAACCAGTGCGGCGAGATCACGAGCGCCTTCGTCTTCCGCTCGGCCGCCTTCTTCATGACCTCGTCCATGCTCGCCGGGAAGTCCTTGTACTTCGGGTCGTTCCGGACGTAGGTGTCGAGGAACGTCTTCGTCGCCTCGCTCATGTCCTTGAACTCCGGCGAGGCCGCGTTGCAGCCGCACTTGCTCATGACCTTCTGGTTCGTCGACTGGCCCTTGGTCCAGCCGGCGATGATGAGCGGGATCTCGTGGCGGTCGGCGATCTCGTAGGCGAGGTCCATGTACCAGAGCGAACACGGGTGGCAGATCACGGCCTTCGACTTCGTCTCGAGGATCTTGCCGTACATGTCCTTCATGTAGTTCGACTTGAAGAACATGAAGTCGACGCCGAGCTTGTCGGCCGCGCGCTCGACGTTCCGGATTGCTTCGTCGGACTCAAAGCCGTTGTCGAACATGAAGGCGAGGGGGGTCAGCTTGTAGCGGGTCTTCATGTAGTAGAGCGCGGAGGTCGAGTCCTTGCCGCCGCTGCACATGGCGAGGACGTCGTACTTCCCCTTCGCCTTGTGCTTCTTCAGGATCTTCAGGAGATCCGACTCGTAGAGCTTCGCCTCTTCCTCGAGCTCGCGGTTCTGGTCGTGTTCGCGGCAGAGGTTGCAGACGCCGTCGGCGTCGAAGGCGATGCTCGGCTTCGCCTCCGGGAGGACGCAGCGTTTGCAAAGGTTCTCGGGTGAAAACTTGATTTCGGTGGTTGCGGTCGCCTCTTCCATGGACTCC
>JBILTI010000113.1:0-6058 GCA_044371595.1 Bacteriovoracaceae bacterium | reverse complement strand
CCGGTGAAGGCCGTCGGCGGCTGGAAGATCGTCTTCGCCGGCGACCTCGCGGCCTACGGCCAGGTAGTGCTGATCGACCACGGTGGCGACCTCCGGACGGTGCTCCTCGGGCGCATGGACATCCGGGTGAAGAAGAACGACACCGTGAGCGACGGCGACGTCCTCGCGTACACGCGGAACGAATCGAAGGAACCGCAGAACCTCTACTTCGAGGTGCGGAAGAAAAACACCGCTCAAAACACTATTTTGTGGTTAGACCAAAAGGGAGTGAGTAAAATCTAAGGGCACCGCACCACCCTCAGGAGTCCTCATGTCCCGTCTCGCGACCCTCGCCCTCTCGACGTTCCTGCTCTCCGCCCCGCTCCTCGCCCGCGAGGAGAAGACGTCCTCGACGCCGAAGCTCTCGGAGAACCGCTCTCGCTTCGAGCAGCTCGAGCTCTTCAACAAGGCCCTCCACCTCGTCGAGACGCAGTACTACCGGCCCGTGAGCACGGAGAAGCTGATCGAGGGCGCGCTGAAGGGGATGATGGAGACGCTCGATCCGCACTCGGCGTTCCTGAACAAGGACTTCTTCGAGAAGATGCAGAACGACACGGCCGGCGAGTTCGGGGGCTTGGGCCTCGAGGTCACGCAGAAGGACGGCGTCATCTTCATCGTCACGCCGATCGACGACACGCCGGCGTTCCGCGCGGGCCTCAAGCCCCGGGACAAGCTGGTCGAGATCAACCACGAGCCGATCGTCGGGATGACGCTCGACCAGGCGATCGATAAGATGCGCGGGAAGGTCGGCGACAAGATCCGCCTCGGGATCCTCCGGGACGGCGAGGAGGGCGTCAAGCACTTCACGCTCCAGCGCGAGCTCATCAAGGTGAGGCCGGTGAAGGCCGAGCTCCTGAAGGAGAAGTTCGCCTACGTCCGGCTGACGCAGTTCCAGAAGCGCTCGGCCGAGTCGATCGAGGCGGCGCTGAAAGCGATGAAGGCGAAGGCGGCCGGCGGCGAGTTCGCCGGCGTCATCCTCGACCTCCGCTCGAACCCCGGAGGCCTCCTCGACCAGGCCGTCGACGTGTCCTCGCTCTTCCTGAAGGAGGGGATCGTCGTGACGACCGAGGCCCGCGATCCGCAAAACAAAGACATCCGTTACGTTAAGAAGTCCGGCTACAAGGACCTCAGGACGCCGATGGTGGTCCTGATCAACGGCGCCTCCGCGTCCGCTTCGGAGATCGTCGCCGGCGCGCTCCAGGATCACGGCCGCGCCGTCATCATGGGATCGCTCTCGTTCGGCAAGGGCTCTGTCCAGACCGTCGCGCAGGTCGACAAGCAGACCGGCGTGAAGCTCACGATCGCGCAGTACATGACGCCGAAGAACCGGAAGATCCAGGCGATCGGCATCACCCCCGACGTCGCGATCGAAGAGTTCGCCGCCGGCGAGTTCGAGAAGGGGATGAAGGAAGACCGCTACATCCGCGAGCGGGACCTCAAGGGGCACCTCACGGCGACGATTGAAACGCCGGAGGAGCGCGCCCTCCGCGAGGCTGCCGAGCGGAAGGAGCGGGCGCAGCGGATCCGCGAGCTCGAAGCGAAGCGGAGCGAGGCGAAGACGAAAGATAAGAAAGAAAAAGTCGAAGACATCTTCAAGACCTTCGAGCCGACGCAGGACTACCAGGTCCAGCAGGCGATCCGGTACCTCCAGGGCTTCCGGGTGTTCGAGGCTACCTCGAAGGCGGACCGTGGCCAATGATCGGCTTCGACGCGGCGTCGGTCTCCGACCTCGTTAGCTCGATCAAGGACGTCCTCGAGGAGCAATTCCAGGAGGTCATGGTCCAGGGCGAGGTCACGAACCTCTCGCCCTCCGGCGCCGGCCACTGGTACTTCACGCTCTCCGACGAAGACGCCGGCCTCTCCTGCGCGCTCTTCCGCGGTGACGCGCTCCGGAACCCGCTCATCCGAAACCTGAAGAACGGCGACAAAATCGTCGTCGTGGGCCCGGTCAGCGTCTACCAGAAGCGGGGAACCTTCCAGCTCCTCGCGAAGCGGATCTTCCCGGCCGGCGAGGGGCAACTGAAGCTCCAGTACGAACGACTCAAGGCGCGGCTCTCGCAGGAGGGCCTCTTCGACCTCGAGAAGAAGAAACCGATCCCGACCTTCCCGAAGCGGATCGCGGTGATCACGGCCGAGCACGGGGCCGCGCTCCAGGATTTCCTGAACGTCCTCGATCGCCGCTCCCTGTGGCTCGACGTCCTCGTCGTGCCCGCGCTGGTCCAGGGCGAGGCCGCGCCCCGCTCGCTCCGGGAGGCGCTTCGCAAGGTGCAGGCGATCCCGGGCATCGACGTCGTGGTCCTCACCCGCGGCGGCGGGAGCCTCGAGGACCTCTGGGCATTCAACGACGAGAACCTCGTCCGGGCCGTCGCCGGGTGCCCGATCCCGGTGATCTCGGCCGTGGGCCACCAGGTCGACTATACCCTCTGCGACTACGTCGCCGATCACCGGGCCGAGACGCCGACTGCGGCCGCGGAGACGCTGTCGCAGCCGCAGACGGAGCTCCGCGCCCGCCTCACCTACTGCCAGACCCACCTTCGATCGAACCTCTTCAAGCTCCACCAGCACGTGCAGCTCCTGACGCACAAGTTTCATCCGCGCGAGCTCCTGAACCTCATGCAGCGGAAGCTCCACGACGCGGAAAAGCGGCTCCAGAAGATCCACCTGAAGGACCGGGGCGCAGAGCTCGCGGGCCTCCGTGAGAAAGCGCAGCGGCTCGACGACGCGATCCTCCGACTCGACCGCGGGGCCGCCCAGCGCACCCAGTGGCTCGGCGAGAAGCTCGGGCGGCTCGAGCACGTCCTCCGGGCACTGAACCCGTCGAACGTCCTGGGCCGCGGGTACGCTTACGTCGCCCTTCCGACCGGGGCCGTCGTCACCTCTCGCGCCGGCTACCAGTCCCTTGCCCCGGGGGCGACGGTCGAACTCGTGTTTCACGACGGCAAGGGAATCGCCGTAAAGGAATAGTATGAGATTTTTCTTCGCGCTCATCCTCGTCTCCGCCGGCGCCTCGGCGAAGAATCCGATCCAGAAGGAACTGACGATCCGGCCCGGCGAGGTCCGTTGGGTCGAGCTCGAGCTTCCGGGGGAGGAGCTGAAGCTCTTCTGCCGGGACCAACGGGTGAAGCTCCAGCGGGAGGGAAAGCGGGTCCAGGCGGTGATCATCGAGAGCTACTTCTCAGACCTGAATCCGTTCACCTGTACCTTCAAGGAAGGGGACCAGGTGTACGCCGAGCTCTTCTTTAAGGTCGAGGGCCGCGAGTACAAGGCCGAGCAGCTGAAGGTCGCGCCGAAGACGATCAAGCTCTCCCCGGCCAACCAGAAGCGCGCCGAGGCCGAGCAGCTCGTCCTGAATAAGATCTACTCGCTTTCCCTGGATCGGACGCAGTTCCAGACCGCGTTCCAGGCGCCGATGACGAGCTCCGTCACCAGCGTCTACGGAACGAAGCGCGTCTACAACAAGCATAAGCAGGGCCAGCACCTGGGGATCGACTACCGGGCGGCGGTCGGCGACAACGTCCCGGCGGCGAACGCCGGCCGGGTCGTCTTCGCCGGGGACCTCTTCTACACCGGCGGGACGGTCATCATCGACCACGGCCTCGACATCTTCTCCGTCTACGGCCACCTTTCGAAGACCCTCGTCGAGGCGGGGCAAGCGGTCGCGCGGGGTCAGCTCATCGGCCTCTCGGGAAATACCGGAAGAACCTCTGGACCACATCTCCACTGGGGTGTTAGAGTTCAGGGCCAGTACATTGACGGCGACGTCATGATCAAAGAGACGAAGAAGGCCTTTAAGGAATAATGCAGCAGTACTCAGGATTACTCCAGTTCCGGATCGACCCCATGCTCTCCCTCGACCTCCGGAAAGGTCTCGACCTCGTGCTCTCGGAGTTCCGGGACGAGACCCTGGCCGACACCCTCGCCACGCCGCCGGCCCCCGATAAGCTCACCGTCGACTTCGTCTCCGAAGGCTCGCTCCATCTCCTGCGGCCGGGGAAAGAATTTCGGATCTGCCTCCTGGATCAGAACCAGGGGCTCTTCAGCTTCGGGCAGAGCATCAACGAATCCCTCGCGGACGCGGTCCTCGACGACGGCCTCGACCGGCGCCAGCTCGAGCGGCTCCTCGCACCCTCGCTCCAGAAGTTCATCCAGGCGAAGGAGGGGACGCTCATGGCCCGGGGGCTAAAGAACCTCCGCCGGTTCGAGACGAAGGTTCGCAAGGTCATTGCCGCGGCGGGCGACGACGGCTTAACCTCGGAGCTCCTCCTGAGCTACGCGCAGGCGCTCGTCGACCTCGAGCGGGACCTGATCCAGGCCGACGACCTCCCGAAGCTCGAGAAGGTCCTGAAGCAGTTCGTGAAGGTCCACATCGAGCGCGCGCGGTTCCGCTTCCTTACGGCCCGGGACCTCGGCGCGTTTCTCCCGGCCGAGAACTTTCTCGTCCTCCCGCCGTTCAAGGGGGAGTTCATCGGGATGGAGCTCCAGTGGGACGACGACAACGCCGTCCGCCTGATGAAGCGCCTCTTCTTCTTCTATACGCTCGTGAACTTCTTCCGCTCCCAGCAGGAGATCAAGGACCCGTTCTTCGACGAGTCGCTCTGGGAGAGCGTCCTCGACGCGGTCCCGTTCCCGGTGGCCCTCCTCTCCGGCACCGGCGAGGTGCACCAGCACAACACGCTGTTCGCGAAGCTCGGCTATCCGCCGGCCCACTGCCTCAAGCTGAAGCTCCGGGAAAAGATCCGGATCCACGACATCCCATACAACGTCTACCGGAAGAACCTCCACCACATGGACCAGGAGAAGATCCTCTTCGTGTTCTTCACCGAGAGCTTCTTCCTGAAGGGCGATGGGAACCTAACGCCCTCGGGCCAGGAGCTCGGGATCATCAGCTCTAGCATCGCCCACGAGCTCAACAACCCAATCGCCGGGATCCAGGCGGCCCTGAGCCTCCTGCTCCTCGACGAGGGCCAGGGCGAGGAGCCGGCGCAGACCCTGATGGAGATGAAGAACGGGGCGCTCCGGTGCAAGCAGCTGATCGAAACGTTCCTCGGCTTCTCGCGGGCGAACCCGAAGAACGTCGCCTACCCCGAGGGCGCCCGGAGCACGATTGACATCTGCTACCAGCAGGCGCAGAACCTCCTGCGCTTCCGCACCGTCGAGAGCGGGATTCGCTTTAGCTTCACCGCGAGCAAGCACGCGGACTTCCGCGCGCAGGTGAACCCGAGCCTCCTCACGATGACCTTCTACCTCATCCTCGGCGAGCTCATGACTCTCTACTCGCACCAGCTCCTCGTCGCGAACAAGAACCAGATCGAGAAGGTGATCAAGGGCGAGATCATCGAGAGCTCGCGGGAGATCCAGATCCAGCTCCACGAGCTGAACATCTCGACGCTGACCCTCTCGAAGCTCATCCAGAACCTGCTCACGATCGAGAACTTCGTGCTCCAGGTTTCCGACTACTCGCTGCGGTTCATCTACAATCCGTGATCAGAGGTGCCGCACCGGGAACCGGTAGCGGTCGGCTTCGGTGACGGCCAGCTGCTCGATCCGGTCGAGGTAGCGCTTCTGCTCGTCCTTGATGTCCGCGATCTTGAGCGGGAGGTAGACCTGCGGCTCCCGCGCGAGCGCGTCGTGGAAGAGCGCGAGGAAGACCTCCTTCACGTCGTTCTGGATGAAGGCCTTCTTCTTACCCTTCTGCTGCGTCTCGAAGCGACCCACCTGGCCCAGGAGGAACTGGTGGAGCTTCTTCTTGTGCGACGGGAACTTGAAGATTAGCTGCGCGTAGGGGGAGAAGTTCAGGAAGCTGTAGACTATGAACTGGCCGTTGATCAGGTGCGGGGTCACGACGAAGTCGTGCTCGTCGAGGAGCTTCGGCGCCGGCGGCAGCGGGTGCTTTTCCCGGAGGTACTCGATCGACTTCTTCCGGTACGTCTCGGGGATCTTGACGAAGTTCGCGTTCATGAAGAAGAGGCCCTCGATGAACGGGCCGCAGAGCCGCAGGTGGATCTGGCTCCAGCGGAAC
>JBILTI010000112.1:0-6097 GCA_044371595.1 Bacteriovoracaceae bacterium | reverse complement strand
TCGAGGTCTCGAGGACCGTCCCGTCGTCCGCGAGGAAGAGGAGGTCGTCGTCGCCCTCCCGGAGGTAGAGCTTCTGCGCGAGGATCGTTTCGAGGTAGTTTCCGACCTTGAGGTACGGGGGCCACCACCGGGGCCTCCCCGGGGCCGGGCAGGTCCGCAGCGCCACCCGGGCGTCGGCGGGCCAGCGGTCGAGCGGTGAGACGGCGACGTGGGTCCGGAGGTCGGTCACCGAGACTAGGCTCCCGCGGAGCGGACCGCGGCCCGGTTGCTCGCGGTAGACCGCTAGCCGCACGACCTTGTCGCCGGCGAGGCCCACCAGCCGCCCCTCGAGCTCGTTCCGCAGGATCCCGTGCCAGTCGCCGCCGTCGGTGAACGGTCCGTAGACGAACGCGACGCCCTTCTTCAGTCGTTCGTAGTGGAGCTCCCAGTCCTGGATGACTCCGTCCACGAGGCGCATCGTGGTGAACACCGATTCGCCGTACATGAATGCCCTGTTGCTGTTCTCCGTCACGCGTTCCCTTAAAACTTGGCCAAGCTCTGCATAATCATGATAGCGTTGATGGGGAGTTTCAAACTAGTCATTTTTATGATGCGATTAACAATCATCGGCTTCGGAAATCAGGCAAAATCCTGGGCCCTGAATCTCAAAGATTCCGGCTTCCCGGTCCGCGTGGCCCTCCGGCCGGACAGTCCATCCTACGACGCCGCCGTCCGGCTCGGCCTTGACGTCACCGAGATCGGCTCCCCGGAGTTCTACGGCGACGGCGCCTACGCGCTCCTGACCCCAGACCTCGCCCACAACGAGTTCCTCGTCTCCCAGGCGCACCAGTTCACGCCGGGGACCCTGATCCTCTACGCCCACGGGTTTTCTCTCCTCGCGAACGACTTCCACGGCCGCTACCCGCACCTCCAGCACGTCCTCTTCGCGCCGAAGTCGATCGGCTCGGAGCTCCGGCGCCAGTTCGTGCTGAAGGGCAAGCTCGGCGCGGTCTTTTCGCTCGAGCACTATCAGGGGACGAAGGCCGACACCGAAGCCTGGCTCAGGGAGCTAGCGCGCGCCCTCGGTATCAACCTGGGTCCCTTCGCCACGACCTTCGAACACGAGACCCGCGCGGACCTCTACTCCGAGCAGGGCCTCCTATGCTCCCTCGTCCCCTACGCGGCCGGCGAGATGTTTTCGCACCTGGTGGAGACCGGCGTCGAACCCGAGCTCGCCTTCTTCGAGTGCTGGCACGAGCTCAAGCTCATCGTCGACGCGATGGTCGACAAGGGGCCCGAGGGGTTCTTCGACCTCATCAGCCCCAACGCGCTCGTCGGCTCCGAGAAGGGTTACGACCGCCTCGTGACCGACGACTTCCGGAACCGCCTGCGCTCGCTCCTCACCGAGATCCAGGACGGGACCTTCAACCGGGAGCTCGCGAACACGAACGTCGAGGAGACCCGGCAGCGGATCCGAGACCGCTGGCGGCGGTCGCCGCTCCAGCGAACCTTCGAAACGATTCACCGCCAGGATACCCCATGAAGAAACTGACACTGAGAGACATCCGGAAGGCCAAAGGCGCGAAGCTCCAGGTCCTGACCTGCTACGACTTCCAGACCGCGGAGCTCCTGAACGAGACCGACCTCGACATGATCCTCGTGGGGGATTCTGTCGGGAACGTCATCCTCGGCTACGAGACCACCGTCGAGGTGACCGTGACCGAGATGGAGATCTTCGGCAAGGCCGTCCGGCGCGGGGCCCCGGGGAAGTTCCTCATCGTGGACCTACCCTTCGGCGCCTACTCGACGGTTTCCCAGGGCGTGCACTCCGCGACGCGGCTCTTTCAAGCGACCCGCTGCGAGGCCGTCAAGCTCGAGGGTGCGTTCCCGTATCAGCTAAAGCTGATCGAACGGATCACGCAGACGGGGATCCCGGTCATGGGCCACATCGGCCTCACGCCGCAGTCGGTGCACCAGCTCGGCGGCTACTTCACCCACGGCAAGACCGAGGACGACGCCGACCGGCTCCTCCGGGAGGCGCTGGCGCTCCAGGCCGCGGGCTGCTTCGCCGTGGTCCTCGAAATGGTGGCCGAACCTGTCGCGACGGAGATCACGCGGAGGCTCCAGATCCCCACCATCGGCATCGGCGCGGGGCCGGCCACCGACGGCCAGGTGCTCGTGATCAACGACCTCCTGAAGATGGGGGCCCGGACCCCGCCGAAGTTCTGTCCTCCGGTCGCGGACCTCTACACGCTTCGGCGGGAGCTCGTAACCCAATACCTCCGGGACCAGAGGAAGTAGCGTGCAAGGCCTCGTGACCCTCGACTTCGGAAATACCAACCCGCACGCGGGCCTTTTTCAGAAGGCGCAGGGGGCGTGGACGCTGGTGACGGTGGCCCCGCTCGCCGAGCTCGCGCTCTCCCTCGCGCAGCTCGGGATGAGCGCGCACGACACCAGCGTCGTCGTCTGCGAGGTGCGGGCGCGGGAAGACGCGATCGCGAAGCTCCAGGAACTGGGTTTCCTGGTCACCCGGCTCAAGGACTACTGGCGGGGCACGCGCTTCGCCGGGATGCCCGTGAACTACGCGCCGACGCTCGGCGAGGACCGGCTTATCGAAGCCTTCTACGCCTACAAGAAAGAACGGATCCCTCAGCTCGTGATCGACGCTGGGACCTTCGTCACCATGGACGTCGTCACCGAGAACGGCTTCGAGGGCGGCTACATCATCCCGGGCCTCCGGGCCTACTTCGAGACCTTCGGAAGGGGCGAGCAGCTCCGTGCCGTCGCCCTCGACGAGCGGCTTCCGTCGACGCTCCCCCGGGAGACGGCCGGGGCTATGGCGGGGAGCTACACGGCGTTTGCCGCGCTGGCCAAGAAGCTCGTTCGAGAGCATAACCTCAAGAAGATCGTCCTGACCGGTGGCCAGCGGACGCTCTGGGAGGGCTTTTTCCGCGACGGCGACCACGGTTCGGTTGTGGAATCTCATCCGCATTTGATACACTGGGCCCTCCACTTTTGGATGACTACACAAATCGAGCCACTATGAATATTCTCCTCGCCGTCACCGGATCGATCGCTAGCTACAAGAGCTACGACGTCGCCCGACAGCTGGTTAAGAACGGACACACGGTCAAGGTCGTGCTGACCGAGGGGGCCCTCGAGTTCGTCGTGCCGGAGACCTTCCGCTACCTCGGCGTCGAGGACGTCTTCCTCCCGGAGGACGACTTCGTCCCGGATGCGCTCTCCCGCGGCGAGACGGTCCTCCACATCGAACTCGTCCGCTGGGCAGACCGGATCGCGATCGCCCCGGCCTCGGCCAACACGATGTCGCGGCTGGCCCTCGGGATCACGAACGACCTCCTCTCGAGCCTCTTCCTCGCGGCTGGGGGGACCCCGGTCCTCTTCTTCCCAGCGATGAACACGGCCATGTGGAACGACCCGCGGATCCAGCAGCACCGGCGCACGCTCGAAACCCTGCGCCGGGTGCGGATCGTTAACCCGGCGCAGGGCCTCCTCGCCTGCGGCGACGTCGGCGCCGGTAAGTTTCCCGAGGTCGCCGCCGTCGTCGACCTGATCGAAACGCTGGTTCCCCGCGACACGCCCTCGAAGCACGTCGTCGTCACCGCCGGGGCCACGGCCTCGCCGCTCGACCCGGTCCGCTACCTCACGAATCCGTCGAGCGGGAAGATGGGGATAGCCGTCGCCAAGGCGTTCCTCGCCGCCGGCCACCGGGTGACCCTCCTCGCCGGCCACCAGTGCTCTTCCGACGCGGAAAACCTGCTGGGCCACCCCGGGTTCACGCTCCGGAAGACCCCCACGACCGCCCTCATGCGCGACGCCGCCGTCGCCGTCTTCCTCGAAGCCGACCTCTACGTTTCCACCGGCGCCATCGCGGACATCGAGTTCGACCCCGCCGCCATCAAGTTGAAGAAAGAAACCCTGGGAACGACGCTCCCGTTCCGTCAGGCTGCGGACATCCTGAAGGAAATCCTTACGCTCCGGACCCATCAAAAGGTGGTGAGCTTCGCGGCCGAGACAGAGACGACCAACGACGTCTTCATGGAAAAGATGAACCGGAAGCCCGTCGACCTCATGATCGGTAACAAGGTCTCGAACGGCCTCATCGGAAGCACCGAGGTCGAAGGGTTCCAGAAGTCCCACGGCGAGTATTACATTGTCGATCGCACCGCCGTCCGGGGGCCTCTGAAGCTGACGAAGCTCCAGCTCGGCGAAAAACTCGTTAAGTGGTTCGAAGGCCGGGGCCAATGGTAACCCTCGTCCGGGAAACAGCGGAGCTCCGTCGCCTCCGGTCAGAGGAAACCGCTCCGGTCGGCTTCGTCCCCACGATGGGAAACCTCCACGAGGGCCACGTCTCGCTCCTCGACCGCGCTCTCCGGGAACACGCCGTCGTCTATTTTTCGATCTTCGTAAACCCCAAGCAGTTCGGCCCCGCCGAGGACTTCGCCCGCTATCCGCGGACCCTCGACCACGACCTCGCGCTCATCGAGGCTTGCGCCGCCCGGTACCCCGCCGCGCGGGTCGTGGTCTTCGCGCCGGCAGACGCCGCTCAGGTTTTCCCGCCCGGGGAGCCGCAGACGGTTTCGGTGCATGGACTTAGCACGATCCTCGAAGGTAAGCTGAGACCCGGCCACTTCGACGGCGTCGCCACGGTCGTCTACGAACTATTCGCTCTGGTTAACCCGGCGACGGCGTACTTTGGCCTCAAGGACTACCAGCAGTACCTGGTGATAAAGCAGATGGTGAAGGACCTTTGTCTGTCCGTAAAGATTCAAGGCATGCCGATCATCCGGGAACCGGAGGGGCTGGCGCTTTCGAGTCGAAACCAATACCTCTCGCCGGAGCAGAAGGCAGCTGGCCTGATCCTTTCGCAGACCTTAACCCGCGTCGCCGAGCTCGTCGCCGGACGGCGCGATCGGATCCCCCAGGCCCGGCGCTTCGTCGCCGGCATCCTCGCGGGTGACTCCAACTGGAACTACCTCGAGCTCCGGGACGCGGAGACGCTCTCCGAGGATCTGACCCGCTCTACCCACATTACAATCCTCGCGGTTTACCAGCTGGGCCCTACGCGGCTCTTGGACAACGTGCAGGCGGAGGTTCGATGAACCAGGAAGACTACAAGCTCCCCCTAGGCCAGAAGGCGTCGCTCGTCTCCATCGTCTGCGAGAAGTTCGAGAGCCACGCGACAGTTCTCGAGACAAATAACTCGCTGCGGGAGCTCCGCGAGCTCCTCCGCACCCTGGGCCTCGTCGCCGGCGACGAGTACGTCCAGAACCGGAAGCAGATCGACCCGGCCACGATGCTCGGCGAGGGCAAGCTCCTCGAGATCGCCGAGGCGGCCCGAGAAGAGGGCTCCGAGCTCCTCGTGTTCGACTTCGAGCTCACCGGCGCGCAGCTCCGGAACATCAAGGAGATCACGAAGCTCGAGATCGTGGACCGGAACACGGTCATCCTCGAGATCTTCGCGCACCACGCGCGCACCCGGGAGGCGAAGATCCAGATCGAGATCTCGCGGCTCCAGTACCTCCTCCCCCGGCTCACGAGCATGTGGGGTCACTTTTCGAAGCAACGGGGCGGGGGCCGCGCCGTCGGCGGCGAGGGCGAACAGCAGCTCGAGCTCGACCGCCGGATGGTGCGCGAACGGATCGAGTACTACAAGAAGCAGCTCAACGAGGTCCAGCGCTCGCGCGAGCAGCAGCGAAAGAAGCGGCAGAACCAGGCCGTCACCGCGGCCCTCGTCGGCTACACCAACGCCGGCAAGTCCTCGCTCATGAACCGGCTCTGCAAGGTCAGCGTCCTCGAGGAGAACAAGCTCTTCGCGACGCTCGACTCCACGTTCCGGACGCTGAACCCGGACTCGAAGCCGCCGATGATCATGATAGACACCGTAGGGTTCATCTCGAACCTCCCGAACACCCTCGTCCAGGGCTTCAAGACGACGCTCGAATCGGCGATGGAGGCCGACCTCCTGATCCTCGTCTGCGACATCTCCGATCCGAACTACGCCAAGCACCTCCGCGTCACGCAGGAGGTCCTGAAGGAACTTAAGATCGAGGAGAAGGAACAGATCATCGTCTTCAACAAGAAGGACCTCCTGAAC
>JBILTI010000241.1:0-4197 GCA_044371595.1 Bacteriovoracaceae bacterium | reverse complement strand
ATCGATCGAAGCCTTTGACCACATCCGCTTCTCGCTCAAGGAGAAAGTCCATGAAATCACCAAACACTAAGAGCTCAGACGAGCTCAAACGGGAAGTGCACCAGGAGCTTCGGCGGGTCGAGCGCGACATCGATGCGCTCCAGGGCCGGCTCACGCCGGGCCAGTTCCTCGACGACGCGATCTTCTACCGGCGGGAACGGAGCCTCGGTGCGACGTTCGATCACCTGAAGCGAAACCCCATCGGAACGACGTTCCTCTCGCTCGGAACGATCATGCTGATGGAAGACGAGAACCGGCGGTCAATGGAGCAGGTGATGCGGAACAAGGCGAGCACGTTCGCCGGCACCGTCCGCGACTCGGTTCATACGGTGGGGGAGACGGTCCGGGGCCAGCTTCCGCACCGGGAGGCAGGCGCGGACGCGGGGCCCGGCACCGTCGACCGGGCCCGGGATAAGATCCACCAGCTGAAGGACACGGTCCAATCGAAGGTCCGGCACCTCCGGGGAACGATGCAGGAGCAGGTGGACGACGTGAAGGGAAAAATTTCCGACGTCCAGAACCGGGTCCAGGATAAGTTCGCAAGTTCCGATTCCGCGCGAACCGGCGACGAGAGTAACTTCAGTTTCGACGGCGGTGCGGCCGCGGGCCCGGGAACTGGGGAAAGGATCCCGGGGAAGATCGCCGGAGCGCGGGAGAAGTTGAGCGGCATCTTCGAGGAAGGCCGGGAGAAGATCTCGTCGGCCATCGGGCAGGAGCGGGAGAAGCTCACCTCCGCCTTCGACCAGGGCCGCGAGCGCGCCTCCACGGCGTACGGTGCAGGCCGCGAGACGATCCGGAACATGGATCCGATAACGTACATGGCGCTCGGGGCGGGCCTCGGTGCGCTCACGGGCATGGCGCTTCCGCTCAGCGAGAAAGAATCCGAATTCGTCGAGGGGCGTTTCTCCGACCGGCTTTCGAGCTTCAACGACGACCTCGAGGCCGCCGTGAACGAGTGCTCGAACATCCTGAAGGACCTCGTGATCCAGGACGTGAAGGACTTCAACGTTAGTCTGTTTAAGTAGAGCCGGGGCGCCGGGGGGGGGGCGTGCCCCGGCCCCCGGCCAGCGCTTCGAAGCCGTCCTTCGCGAGCCGCGGGCGGGGGCGAGGACGGTGGCGCCGATCTTCCGCTCCTTAAGTTCCGCGCGGAGGGCCTCGGCGAAGGCGTCCATGAAGGCGGCCGAGGCGCGCGCGACGACGGTGCCCGTTCCCGGCGAGGCCTCGGCCGCGAAGAGGATCTTCCCACGGCGCGCGAGGAGCTCGTCGGCGACGAGCCGCTTCGTCAGGTGGACCACGGAGACGATGTTTTGGTTGATGAAACCGATCTCCTCGCGGAGCTCGCTCCCGAGGAAGGGACCGGCGATGCTCCACCCCCCCCGCGGCGATGGCCACCGCGGTTTCACCGAGCTCTCGCCGGCCGACTGGTTTCGGAAGGACGACGACCTCGACGCCCCCATCCGTCGGCGCTTCGTTGGGCGGCCAGGGGCGGTGGAGCGGGGGGAGCTCTTTCCGCAGCGCCGGACGCCGCGAGGACGGCTGGCGGAGATCCTCCTCCTCGACTAGTTTACCCGGAACACCTACCGGGACACTCCGGACGCCTTTCGGAACGACGCCCACGCGCTCTTCCTCGCGCAGGAGCTCGTCCTCGGCGGACGTCACCGCGAACTCGCGAAAACGGAACGTCGCTTTGCGCTCATGCCGTTCATGCACAGCGAGTCGCGGGTGGTGCATCGCTTCGCCCTCCCGCTGTTCGAGGAACTCGGCGATGCGGAAGCGTTGAAGTTCGAGCTGCTCCACAAGGAGGTTATCGACGTGTTCGGTCGCTGAACGCGATCCTGGGCCTCGTCCCCGGCGTCGGCGACCTCGTTACGACCGTCCTAGCGCTGTATCTGATCGCGGAAGCCGCTGCCCTCGGCGCTGGCCGCGGCGTTCTCCTTCGGATAGCGCTCAACGTCGCCGTCGAAGCGCTCGTGGACCTCGTCCCCGTTGTCGGAAACCTCTTCGACTTCTAGTGGAAGGCCAACGTTTGTGACCTGGCGCTCCTCGATGCCCACCACCGAAACCCCGTCCGCGAGGAGCAGAGATCCTGAGCGCTCGCCGCCGCCCTTGGCCTCGCTGTGATCGCCGTCGTCGCCGGATTAGTCGGCTGGGAATTCCTGCGTCGCCTCGTGGGCTTCCTTTTCGCGGGCGGTTAACCCTCCGCTACCTGATCTAAACACCTGTTGCTGTCGGTATTGCTAAGCGAACGATCGGCGCTGACAATGTTTCAGGCCCAACAAAGTCGGTTAACATCGCCATGACGAACCACCTTGTCTTAATCCTGGTCCTGATCCTTTCCGCCTGCGGAAAGGCCGTCTTCGAGGACGACGACGACCGCCGGGAAGAGGTGACGGTCGACGGGACTTATTCTGCGATCCTCATTCCAGTGAACGGAAGGATCTCCGCCAACCTTCACGGCGAAGCGAAGGTGCTGAAGTACGGCGACGAGTTCCGGGTCACGTTGGAACTGAAGAACGCCCCCCGGGCCCAGTACACGCAGCACCTCCACTCCGGTAGCTTCTGTCCGAAGGGAAGCGCCGACGCCAACGGCGACGGCTACGTCGACGGCTCCGAGGCGCGGCGGCACACCGGCCCCGTCATCGTTCCGCTCGACGGGGACTTGAGCGCCCAGGGGGCGGGCGCGGGCCATCGCCTGACGGGGAGCTACCGCTATTCGCGGACTACCTCCTATTACCTCATGCTCGCCGACCTCCATCTGCCGGACGAGATCGTGAACGATCCCGTGGTGAAGCTCGCGACGCGCGACCTGCCGCTCGAGCGCCGGGCCGTGAGCGTCTACGTCCGCTACTCGGTCCGGCCCGGGTCCACCATCGAGGACGTCCCGGTCGCCTGCGGCCTCCTCACGCGGATCTCCGATTACCCCATCCCCGACGAAAGCTGGGAGCGTGACGGGCAGGAGGGGCGGCGGAGGCCCCGGCGGGTTCCCCGCGCGCCGAGGCCCAGGCCCCGGCCGCATCCTGAATCGGATCCCGGGCCCGAGCCGGTGCCCTACGATTCCTGGTGGGACCGGATCCGGGACCGGTGGTGGCGCTGGCGGGGCGACGGCGCGGGCCCGGGCGGCTAGCCTGTAAAACTTACCCGGTCGGGAGATTTCGGGTTTTCACCCCACGTAACTGCTCAAAAAATTGTTATTTTACAGAGAGTTAACCGTACGGGATGGCCTCCCTCTGCGAGATTCGATCTTCGAGGTAGTAGCGGAAGCTGCGGGTACTTCTGGAACAAGAGGAGTCCTTCCCGATGGTCCCACGTCCGCCGAAGCTGCTCGTCGAGGGGCTTCACAGAAGTCTTGATCAAAACAAATTCTCCGGAACTCTTCGCGGATCTTGATCCGAAGTTCCCGCAAAGGTTCCGCCTTAAAGCGCAGGATAAGGCCATAGAATTTACGCCACTCCTTCACGAGGTTCTCTAGCGTTTCGCTCTCGACGCGCTTAAAGACTTCGCAGATTTTATAATTTCGGATCTAGTGCACCCAGCAGAGCTGGTGATGGCGGACGAGGCCCACGAAGTTCGGGGCGTCGTCGGAGACGAGGAACGTCACTGGAGGTCCTAAATTTGCCGTGAACATATTCAAAGGAGCCTTTCAATGAGATTCGTCGCCTTTTGCTTCTCGTTCAACGTCCTCGCGAGCACGGGTACCGTCCACGAGCTCGAGCGCGTCGTGGACGACTATCACAATTCCCCTTCCGTCGACTGGGACCAGAAAGACCCGGCGTTATACGAGGCGAACTGGAACGGCGGCCGTCACCTGGACCGTCGCGATCGGGCTCCTCGTCGCGGCCGTCGTCGGGTACTCGATCTGGTTCGTGGCAACGCACGAGTGCGTCCCCTACGAGGGCCAGTACGTCTGCAATACCTACAACAACTGTTCCGGCGGCTACTATTCTGCCGGCTACAGCGAAGCCGGATCGTCGTGCTACTACGGCACGGCCACCACGACCTGCGGCTACCAGGACGTCTGCACGCAGTACGCGAAGAAATAGACAGCGCCTTCCGGGCCGCCCGATCCGGGCGGCCTTTCTTTGGCCAAACCCCGGCCCCCGAACTACTTCGACCTCCGCTGCCGCGATATAATGATCCCAATCGTCGCGGATTTCTAAA
>JBILTI010000111.1:0-6151 GCA_044371595.1 Bacteriovoracaceae bacterium | reverse complement strand
AGAGCTCGTCGTTCACGCGGATCTCTTCGTACCCGGCGTAGAGGAGGAAGAGGCTCTTCGGAAGGGCGATCACCTGGTAGGGCGATCACCTGCTCGACGCTCATCCCCTTGGACGCCGAGCTCGACCGCGCGAGGAAGCTCTCGAAGGTCCGGCGGCGGAAGCGGACGACAATGTCGCCGGCGCCGATCAGGCGGAACTTCTCCCCCACGCCGAAGACGTGGGCGCGGGAGCTGAAGTCGAAGCGCTCGCGGGCCTCGACGTCGCGTTCCGCGTGGTTAAAATCGTAATCGAGGAGGAGCGAGGCGGGGTTCGCGCGGAGGATGTGCTCGTAGCTCCCCCTGAGCGCGAGAGCGATGAGGTAGTTATCGGTCCGGTAGATCTCGGGGGTGCGGTTGAAGTAGCGGATCACGTTGGTCCAGAACTCCAGCGAGAGCTGATGAAGTCTTTGACGTACAAGGTGTAGCGGCCGAAGGCCTCGGCGCGAGAAAAGGCCGACCCCTGCCGGGCCTCGGCGACGGTGGTCTCTTGCGGATTGAAGGTCACGTTCGTGTCGAACCCGGTCTCGAGGGCCCCGCGGAGTAAGTACGGCGGGATGAGCGTGGGCCGCCCGTTCCGGAGCTGGAAGAGGACGAGGTTATAATCCTTCTGGAGAGCGACGATCTTCTTCCGCGCCTCCGTGGCGAGCGGGGACGCGGGCTTCATGCTGGCCACCGCTTCGTAGCGCGGGATCACCTCCCGCTCGATCTTCCGGAAGACGTCGCTCCCCTCGACGATGACCTCGCGTTCGAGGTCCGCGAGCTGGAGCGCCGAGGCCTGGTGGGTCTCGGCCGCCTCGGCGTCGTTCACCGTCCGGGCCGTCGTCCACGCGAGCCGCGCGTCGTCCCGCTGGTCTAGCTCCTTTGCGATAAAGCCGATGTAGTAGAGGCTCGTCGAGGCCTTATACTTCTCCCGCACCGAGTCCATGAACTGCACCTTCGCCTTCGGAAGCTGCGAGGAGCCGAAGTACGCCTGGCCCAGCTCGTACGGGAGATCCGCGGGCCGGTACGCGTGGGCGAGAGCGCTTTGAAAACTTTCGATCGCGACGGCGAAGTCCTGTAGCCGGGCCGCGGAGACGCCCTTCCAGTAATAGAGAAATCCCTTGCGGCCTGGCGGAACCGCCGGTTCCGCCAGGGCCTCGTCGATCTTCTCCAGCGCCGCCTGATACTTCCCCGAGTGGAACAGAGCGCGCGCCTCCGCCTCGGCCGGCGTCGCGGCGAGGCCCGGTAACGGACAGAGCAGGAGTAAGAGGCAAAGAAGGTGGCGGTTCATGGAACTATTTTGTCACAAAAATGTTGAGCCGTCCCTCGGTGTTTTGGATCACCGAGGTCGTCTGGTCGATCCCCCGGAGAGCGTCGAGAGGGGCCTCGGGACGCTCGCGGGGTCGAGGACCGCGGGGGGGGGATTGGGCGATGCTGGTCATGAGCTGCGGGTTCTAACCGCAACGCAGTTGAGTTTTCAAGTACCCATAACGTGAAACTCGCCGGTGAGAAGCGTTGACAATTCTCTTTGATACCTTCGGGCGTATCGAAAAAAGTCTGTGCAGGCGTCTTCAAACTTTGCTCGGGTCTCGTAGTACTTATTGTAGAGAACCTTCTTTTTGAAAAACTTCCACAGTCGCTCGATCGGGTTCAAGTTCGGCGAGTACGGAGGTAAGTAAACGAGTTAGATTCCAAGTGACTTTGCCAGCTCTTTTACTGGTTGCGTCTTGTTATGTGCGCCGTTGTCCATAATCAGCGTTGTCGTCTCCCCGTCGGGGTTTTTGTCCCGGATCGCGCGAACGAGTTCGCAGATCGAAGCGGTGTTTACCCGCTCGCAGCGCGCCGTCGATGAAATTCACGCCGATCGCTTCGTGGCGGACGAGGACCTCGCCCAGACCCGGGGTTCCCGGGATCGGCGGCCTCCAGAGAATGGACCTCCGGTCCACCGTAGCTTCTAACAACGACTCGTTCCAGACGATCCTCCTTAGCTCTTCATCGCGCGGTAGGAAGTAATCTCCTCCCCGCCAGACGGTAACCCATAGGCCGCCGACTTCGGGTAGGCAGGGCCGTCGCCCGCCCGGAAGTAGTCGAAGAGCTCCCCCGTCACGGCGCCTGTCGGAAGTCCTTGCCGAAGGTTCCCCAGCGCGCGGGAGTGTAGATTCCCGTCGCCTCTCCCGCGACGTTGAAGCGAAACTCGAGCTCGACGGTGGTTCCGCCGTCGGGTACCAGGCAGCCTCGGCGAGGAAGCGGTGGAGCGCGCCGGAGTTCATCTCGGCGCAGCCCGCGCTACGAAGAAACGGATACCCGCCGAAGCTCACGAACCCGTCGCCGATCCCGCCGCGGTAGGAGTCGATGACCCGGAGGTGAACGAAGGGAAGGGCGCGGACCTGCGTCGCCGTGAACCGGCACCAGCGACGACCGTCGACACGGGTCTTTACGGTGCCCCGCTTGGTAAGTACGACCCGGGGCGGGGCCTCGTAGTTCTCCGGGATCACCCGCCGGAAGGGCGCCAGGAGGGAGAGATACTGCGGGGAGCCCAGATCGATCATGGAACGGGATCCTTTTTAGGCAGCATAACACTAAGCTTTTTACAGGTCACCGAAGGCCGATCTAAACTTTAAAGAAAACCATCACCAAAGGACGATCATGAAATACCTCATCTCGGCACTTCTTCTCGTTACCGCGGTCGCCCAGGCGACCCCTGATGCCCGCCGCGCCCTCGTCGAATCCGAGCCGCACTGCTCGAACTTCGTTCGCTACGATCAGGACTTCATCTTCCTCGGCTTCGGTCCCTACCGCGGAGGCTTCGAACTTCCGCGCAAACCGACCTGGGGACGACTGGTGGTCAAAGGGGCCGAACTGCGCCGCGAGCTCACGGCCCGGGACGCGGTAGTCGACGTCGTCCGCCGCGGTGATGACCTCTGGATCCTTACCTCGAGTGGCCTCGAAAAATGGGACCTCGCGACGGGGACGCGCCGCGGGACCTTTGACTCCCACCCGAACCCGACCCGGGCCGGTCTCCACGAGCACGCGACGGGCCTCGTCCCCGCAGGGGACGCCCTCTACGTTTCCCACGGCCGCCTCGGTGTCGTGCGCTTCGACCTCCGGCGCGAACGCTTCGACAGGTGGCTTCCGTTGAACGATCTCCAGGCACCGCTCGAGTCCATGGCAACGGGGATCGCGCGGTCGGAGGATCGGCTCTTCGTCGTCATGGATAACTTCAGCCTCTCGAACCCCGGTGAGAAGGTCGCGTTCCGGGGGATCGTGACCGTCGATCCGAAGCGCTTCCAGATCGTTAAGCGCCAGGAGATCCTCGACCCCGGGGCGACGTCGATCACCGTCAACGGAGACGCGCTCGTCGTGGGCTTCTACGGGATCCTCTGGAAGTACTCGATCGACACTCTCGCGCGAGAAGCGATGCCGGAGCCGGAGACCCGCTTCTGGCGGTTCCCCGACGGCGCGCCGGTGGGGAGACCCGCGATGGACGAGCGCTATTTCTACACGTGCTTCAGCGAAGGAAGCGGGTCGGGGGCGCGGCAGCGGCCCGTGGCGTTCGAACGTACCGAGCTCTCCATCGAGTAGCGTCTAGAGACGCGCCCTAACGGATGCGTCTCCAGCATCTTCCCTTGTTCCGGCGCCACGAAGAGCGTCTCCAGCGCCGCGTTTGGTCGAGGAAGACCATCGCGTCGTAGCGGCCCGCGAGCTTCGTCGGGACGTAGTTCCGCCGCTCAGACCGGGAGTGGTAGACCACGTCGATCGCCCGGTGTCCTTTTAAGTCGTCGAGCTACGTCCGCCGGGCGTTGGCGTCGAGGAGAAGGTA
This sequence comes from Bacteriovoracaceae bacterium, assembly GCA_044371595.1. Classification (GTDB taxonomy): domain Bacteria; phylum Bdellovibrionota; class Bacteriovoracia; order Bacteriovoracales; family Bacteriovoracaceae; genus Peredibacter. The sequence goes on along the minus strand of JBILTI010000111.1, from coordinate 2,313 downwards.
GTAGTCCCCGGCGCCGACGTCCAGGTCGATGGCGTGGAGGCAATCCTCGACCGTGTTCTCCGGCGCCGCAGGGAACCGGAAGCTCGAGCACGGGCCCCGTCCCCGAGGTCACCGTTTCGCTCACGAAGGATCCTAAGGCTGGCCGGAACCTGAACGTGCGCACGAAAAACTTCACCTTCACGCCGCAGAAGATAGGCGGAGAGGACGCGCCCTACGAGGGCCACGCGCACGTGTTCCTAAACGGAAAGAAGAAGGGCCGGCTCTACGGCGCCTGGGCGCACCTGACGCTCCCGAAGGGCACGCACCGGGTGAAGCTTAACCTCACGTCGAACTCGCACCTCGACTACACCTTCCGGGAGAAGCCCATCGCGGCGGAGGTCGAGATGACCGAGGACCGGGCCTCTTTCACAAGCGCGGCCGCCACCTCACGGACGTGCTCCGGAAGAACATCGCCGGAAGCCTCCTGGGCCAGAGCTTTGTCACCTACAGCGCGGCCGAGCGGCTCCAGAACCTCTGGAACCTCGATGCCGACGGGGAGTTCATGACCCGGCCCCTGTACCTCGACTACGAGTCCGAGCAGACCTCGCTCGCCGCCGCGCAGACGATCCGGAACCGGAACCTCGTCCTCCTCAGAAACCGGGAAACGTCTTCGAAGTCACAGCGACGAAGAAGCTCTGGCGCCTTCCGGTAACCTCGACGTTCGACGCACATCTGCCCGACGGATCGGCCGAGACAATCAGTTCGATCGAGCACATCTCGGCGTCGCCGGACTTCGGGAGCCTTATCCTCTCGCAGGGCCTCTTCGGCGTAACGAAGCTGAAGCTCCGCTAGGATCCCCCGACCGGCGCGGGCCGCGGCCGGCCCCGGTCTTTATAACCGACGGCCTCCTTCGCATCGAGCGGCCGGTCTTTATCGGCGACGCCGTTCGCGCCTATAATCGTGGGAGCTACAACCAAGGAGCTTTTATGAAGAACCTTTTCACTCTCCTCGCGATCCTGGGCCTCGGCACCGCCTGGGCCGGCAGCGATAAAGACAAGAAGCTAGAGAGGCAGGAGCAGACCGCGGAGAAGAAAGCGCCGTCGATGATGTCCGGCGCGACGGCGGTGAACCCGACGCCGGCCTCGGATCCGGAGATCCTGAACGCCATCATGACCTTCAACACGGAGGAGATGAACCTCTCGAAGCTCGCCCGGGAAAAGACCCGGACCCCCCGGGTTAAAAAATTCGCGGAGACAATGTTCCAGGAGCACGCGCGGAGCAACGACCGGATGGCGAGCTTCCGCACCCAGCAGAACCTCCAGCTCCAGGAGACGCGGAAGTCGATGAAGGTGAAGTCGAAGTCGCACAATACGCTCGAGAACCTGCAGGCAAAATCGGGGACCGAGTTCGACCGGGCCTACATGGACGCCCAGGTTAACCTGCACCGGGAAACGCTCCAGGCGATCGAGGCGGATTATCTGCAGAAGACGCAGAACACTCACCTTCGGAGCATGCTGCAGAAGACAAAGACCGACGTCCAGCATCATCTACAGCAGGCGCAAGAGATTCGTGCCAATCTCTAACTGCCCTACTTGAGTGGTGCCGAGAGATCTTTTCGTGACGGTCGATCGTCTCGGGATGATCTCGGCAATGACGGGGGCACGCGCCCAAAGATTTTGCAAACTCTTGAAAGCAATAGCCTTTTTCATGCCTCACCACCACTCAAGTAAGGCGGTTCCTGGAAGTTATAGCTCGACGGTACGCCCCCTCGAATGCTATCTTGTGGCCATGTCATTTCAATTTCCAAAAACCTTATCAAAAGAAGAGATTAATCTTCTTCCCTTATACGAACTGAACACCGAGGTCATCCTCGTCGAAACTGAGGCCGGCGCCCGCCGCGCGGCCGAGGAACTCGCCGTGGAACCGGTCCTGGGCTTCGACACCGAAACTCGCCCCAGCTTCACCAAGGGCGAGCGCTACGAGGTCTCGCTGCTCCAGCTCGCCTCCGAGAAGCGCGTGTTCCTCTTCCGCTTGAATATGATCAAGCTTCCGGCCGAGGTCGCCGAACTACTTTCGAACCCGAACATCTTAAAGCCCGGCGTCGCCGTCCACGACGACATCAAGGCGCTCCAGCGGCTGCGGCCCTTCGGGCCCGCGGGCTTCGTCGAGCTCAACAACGAAGCGAAGAAGCTCGGCGTGATCAACCCCGGGCTCCGGCTCCTCGCGGCGATCTTCCTGGGCGTCAAGCTCTCGAAGGCCGCGAAGGTCACAAACTGGGACCGGCGGGAACTCACCCCGGCGCAGATCAGCTACGCCGCCTGCGACGCCGTCGCC
>JBILTI010000110.1:0-6160 GCA_044371595.1 Bacteriovoracaceae bacterium | reverse complement strand
TCGACGAGAAGTTTTACACTCTCGCCAACGCCGAGGTTCGCGCGGACCTCGGGCGGCTCGCCTGGGTCGCCACGTCTTCGAACGTGGCGCTCTCCCTCACGCGCCTTTCGAAGCCCTTCTACGAGGCGCGTCTCGGGGGCCTCAACACGCAGGTCGACGGCCGCCAGATGGGCACGACCCAGATCGACCCGAGCGCGCGGATCTCGCAGAACGTGTTCATCGGCGAGCACGTGACGATCGGCGCCGACGTGGAGATCCTGCCCGGGACGGTTATCCTTCCGTACACGGAGATCGGCGTGGGAACGAAGCTCTTCCCGAACGTCACCGTCTATCCGTACACGAAGATCGGCCGGAACTGCCGGATCCACGGCGGTACGACGATCGGCTCCGACGGCTTCGGCTACACCTTCCACCAGGGCGAGCACCTGAAGATCTGGCACTCCGGCGGCGTCGTGATCCACGACGACGTGGAGATCGGCGCGAACTGCGCCGTCGACATGGGGACGTTTTCCCCGACCGTTATCGGCCCCGGGACCCGCCTCGATAACCTCGTCCAGGTCGCCCACAACGTGAAGATCGGCCGGGGCTGCGTCCTCTGCGGCCAGTGCGGTGTCGCCGGCAGCGCCGTCCTGGAGGACTACGTGGTCCTCGGAGGCCGGGCGGCGATCGGCCCCGACGCGCACATCGGCCGCGGAACCCAGGTCGCCGGCGGCGCGAAGGTCAACGAGGGCGCGATCTGGCCCGCGGGATCGAAGCTCGGCGGCCACCCCGCGAAGGACCTGAAGGAGTGGATGAAGGGCATCGCCTACGTCCGCACCATGTCGCTGAAAGAAAAGTCTAAGGAGTAATCGTTATGCTAATGGATAAATCACAAGTCATGGCCTTCCTTCCGCACCGAAATCCGTTCCTCTTCATCGACGCGGTGAAGGACGTCATCCTGCCCGCCGAGCTGGCCGGAAGGACCGGACCGTTCCAGCCGAAGGACCTCATCGGCGGCAAGGCCGTGTGCACGTTCCGCGTCGACGCCTCCGTCGCGGTCCTCGAGGGCCACTTCCCGGGGTATCCGATCCTCCCGGGCGTCGTGCAGATCGAGATGATGGCCCAGGCCGCCTCGTTCCTCGCGATCCACTGTCTAGAGAAGCCGCTCGCCCAGGCGAAGCTCGACGTCCAGCTCCTCGGCGTCGAATCGGCGCGGTTCCGGAAGCCGGTGATCCCGCCGATGGACCTCGAGATCAACTCGACGCTCACGAAGGTCCGGGGCCCGATCCAGATGTACGACTGCGAGATCTACTGCGCCGGCGACCTCGTGTCGCAGACGAGCGTCATGGCCTCCCTTAAAATCACCTATCCATAACAGCGAGAACCTATGTCGAAGCACTACGAAGCGCACCCCATGTCCTTCATCCACCCCGAGGCGAAGATCGGCCAGAACGTGAAGATCGGTCCGTTCTGCGTCGTCGGCCCGAACGTCGAGATCGGGGACGACTGCGTCCTCCACTCGAACGTCGTCGTCGACGGCCACACCCGGATCGGCAAGGGGAACAGGTTCTTCCAGTTCGGCTCGATCGGGGCCCCGCCGCAGGATAACTCCTACAAGGGCGAGCCGACGGAGACGATCATCGGCGACAACAACACCTTCCGGGAATACGTCTCGATCCACCGCGGGACGCTGAAGCAGGACAAGAAGACCGTGATCGGCTCGAACTCGCTCTTCATGGCCTACTGCCACATCGCCCACGACTGCACGCTGGGAAACAACCTCACGTTCGCCAACTCCGTGAACCTCGCGGGCCACGTATCGATCGGCGACCGCGTGATCATCGGCGGGAACACCGGTGTCTCGCAGTTCGTGACGCTCGGGAAGGGCGCCTACATCGGCGGCGGCTCGGGCATCGACCGCGATATCCCGGAGTTCTGCACCGCCTACGGAAATCGCGTCCGGTTGAAGGGCATCAACATCATCGGCCTGAAGCGCCAGGGGCACTCGAAAGAGATCGTCTCCGAGGTCGTCGATTTCTACCGGACGATGGAAGCCTCGGCGCTGGCGCCGCGGGCGTTCGTCTCCCACCCGGAGCTTATGGACGAGTATAAGGCGAACCCGGTGATCGCCTCGATCGCCGCCTTCATCGCGAAGTCGGAGATCGGCATCGCGCCGTTCATGGCGGGCTAAGATGAAGAAGGTGAGAGTCGCGGTCCTCGGCTACGGGCACCTCGGAAAGTGGCACTGTCAGAAGGTCGCGGCGCACGCGGACGTCGCCGAGTTCGTCGCCATCGTTGAGAAGTTCCCGGCGGGCCAGGCGGCGGCGAAGGCCGCGCATCCCGAGGTCCGGGTCGTCGCCGACGTCAGCGAGGTTATCGGCGACATCGACGCCGCCGTCGTTGTGACGCCGACCTCGACGCACTTCGAACTCGTGAGCGACCTCCTAAACCACGGGAAGCACGTCTTCTGCGAGAAGCCCGTGTGTTCGAACGACACCGAGGCCGCGGGCCTCCGGAGCCTCGCGGCCTCGGTCGACGTCGTCGTCCAGGTGGGGCACTCCGAGCGCTTCCACGAAGCCTGGGAATCGCTCCGCGAGACGTTCCGCGCCCTACCGACGCCGTTCACCGTCCGGATCAACCGCGTGGCCCCGTTCAAGGGCCGCGCCACCGACGTGGACGTCGTCCAGGACCTCGCGATCCACGACCTCGATCTCCTGCTCTATCTCTTCCGGCAGCGGCCGAAGACCGTCACCGCCCACGGCTACAAGATCCGGACGGCCAACTGGGACCACGCGAGCATCGTCGTCTCGCTCGAGGAGAACTGCGAGGCGATCGTGACCGTCGGGCGGAACGCGACCCGCGAAGTCCGCGAGCTGGAAGTCGTTTCGAAGGCCGGGACCGTGACCGTGGACCTCTTCGCGAACAAGATCCTCACGGCGCCCGCAGGAGTCTTCGAGGACGGGACCTTCGTCCGGGAGGCCGCGTATCCGAAGCGCGACCACCTCCTCCTCGAGCACGGCCACTTCTACCGGTCGATCCGGGAGAAGAACCCCGCCGTCGTCACCGCCCTCGACGGGTTCAACGCCGTCCACCTCGTCGACTGCGCCCTCAAGTCCCTGGACCTCATGGCCTCGGTGGCCGTGAAGCCCCTTGAGTAGATGGAGTCCTGCCTCCTCGTCGCCGGCGAGAAGTCCGGGGAAGAGCACGCCCTGAGCTTCTTCCCGGAGCTCGCGCGGCGTTGCCCCGACGTCCGGTTCTTCGGCGTCGGCGGCGACGACCTTGAGGCCCACGGTATGGAGCTGCTGTATCACCTGCGGGATTTTTCCAGCATGGGCTTCACCGAGGTGATGGGAAAGATCCCGTTCTACTACAGGGCCCTCGCCCGCCTCGAAGCCGAGGTCCGGCGGCGCGGGACCCGGACCGCGATCGTCGTCGACTTCCAGGACTTCAACATGCGGCTCGCGGAGCGGCTCAAGAAGCGCGGCGTGAACGTGCTCTACTACGTCGCTCCCCAGGCCTGGGCCTGGAAGCCCCACCGATCGGCTGCCCTGGCGCGGAACGCGCATACGCTCTTCACCATCCTTCCGTTCGAAAAGGACTGGTTCGGTGACCGGGGAGTGAAGCAGGTCCGGGCCGTCCCGCATCCCCTCATGAAGACCTACCGGGACGAGCTCCCGTTGATCCCGGAGAAGCCGTGGGGAGACCTCCGGAAGCGGCTGAAGCTCCTGCTCCTGCCCGGCTCGCGTCGCTTCGAGGTCCAGGGGCTCCTGCCGGAGTTCATCCGGACCGTCGAGCTCCTCCGGCGCTCGCTCGACGTCGAAGTGCACCTCGTGACCGTACCCCACATCGATCAGGCCTTCTACAGGAGCTTCGAGCGCCACGTCGACGTCTGGTACCGCTCCGAGGAGCTCACCGCGGCGATGCGCGCCTGCCACGTGGCCCTCGCCGCCAGCGGCACCGTCACCCTGAGCACGGGCCTCTTCGAGCTCCCGACGGTGGTCTGCTACAAGGCGGGCCTCCTTAACGAATTCATCTTTTACAACTTCATCAAGTACCGGGGGCCGATATCTCTTACCAATATCATCCACCATCGGATGGTGTTCCCGGAGTTCATCCAGGGCGCCGTAGATCCGCACCGGATTGCCCGCGTAATAAGCGCTTGGACTACCGACCAAAATCTTTATAATGAACTCAAGGCAACCCTGAGAACAACGAAGGAACTTTTGGCGGGAGAGAGCTTCTCCGTGCCCGAGTACATGGCGCAGGTCATTCATGAGCGACGCACTCCTTAAGAACCGGCTGCGGCTGAAGTCCCTCCTAAAGGGCACCGCGCTGACGCCCCTGAGCTTCGCCTGGGAGTGGGTCTACCGGGTCCGGCGGTCGTTCTACGAATACGGCGTGCTCCGGAAGAGCACCTTCAAGGTGCCCGTCATTTCCGTCGGTAACCTCGCGTTCGGCGGGACCGGGAAGACGCCGACGATCGTCTGGCTCGCCGACTGGCTCATCGACCAGGGCCTCACCCCGGTGGTGCTCACCCGGGGCTACAAGGGCCAGCTCGAGCACTCCTCGGGGCTCCTGAAGTCGGGGCAGAAGTTTCGCCTGAACCCGTTCGACTACGGCGACGAGCCCCTCATGATCTCGAACAAGATGAAGAAGGGCGCCGTGATCGTCGGCAAGCGCCGGGCCGAGAACCTCATGAAATACTTCGCCGAGGTCCGGCCCGACGTGGTTCTCCTCGACGACGGCTTCCAGCACCTGCAGATCTACCGCTCCTTCAACATCGTCCTCGTCGACGCCTCGATGCCGCTGAACCTCTACAAGGTCGCCCCCCTCGGGTACCTCCGGGAGGGGATGAGCGCCCTGAAGGACGCCGACGCGATCGTCGTCTCCCGCACCGACATGGTGACGCCGGAGAAGGTCCGGAAGCTCGTCGCGACGCTGGCGGAGCACTTCCACCACAAGCCGCCGGTGGCGCTGACCCGCTACCAGCCTCTCGGGGTCTTCGACGTCCACGACAAGTACATCTTCTCTGTTCACGAGCTCAAGGGCCTGAAGGCGATCGCCGTGACGGCCATCGCGGGCCCGGACTCGTTCTACCGCTACCTCGAGAGCGTCGGCGTCGAGATCACGGAAAAGGTGAGCTTTCCGGACCATTATTTCTTCACCCCGGAGGACGTCAACGAGCTCCTCATCAAGGCGAGCCAGCAGTCTGCGATCATCCTCTGTTCGGAGAAGGACATGGTTAAGATGAAGCGCGTTTCCCTCGACGGCCGGATCCTCTTCACGAAGGTCAAAGTTGAGTTTATGAGTGGGGAACCGGAGCTCCTGGGCGCATTAAGCAAAGTCCTCCGGCTTGATTCTTCGGTCCGGTGACCTAGAATGAAAGCTGTCACCGACGAAGGGATTTGACGTGAAATTTTTCCTGATTTGCCTCCTCGCGCTATCGGGCTGCGCCCAGTGGAAGCAGAAAGACTTCGAGGCCGGGCTCGGCAAGCCGGCCGAGGAGGTCATACCCGCTGTTCCGACGACGGCCCGGGAGGAGAAGCTCCTCGAGAAGTTCGAAGTCCAGCCGGTCGCGGCGGCCGACCCCGCGAAGGTTCAGGAACCGGCGGCCCCGGCGAAGTGGCCCCCGGTGACCCGGATCCTACCCGCCCGGAAGGACCCCGTCCGCGGGGCGCGGGTCACCGCGAAGCCGGTCGAGGCCAAAGCCCCGCCAGTGGCCGCCGTGAAGCCCCTTCCCAAAGACTATCCGCCCGAGCTTCTCGAGGTCAACGCCCGGGCGAAAAAGGTCTGGGACCTGTACCGGCCAAACCATCACCTGGGACAGAAGATCTTCCTCGACATCCACTACCTCGGTATGACCGTCGGAAAGATCATGGTGACGAACAACGGCAAGAAGATGATCAACGGCCGCGAGGTCTGGCACTTCCACGCCCGGTTCAAGTCGGCGCCGTTCTACAGCAACATCTACGAGCTCGACGACACCGTCGACACCTACGTCACCACGAACGGCTTCCTCTCGACCCGCTACAGCCTCGTCCAGCGCGAGTCGAAGCAGGACGTCGACGACCTCCAGCTCCACGACCGGGACCTCCACAAGACCTTCTGGTTCTACCACCAGAAGAAGTCCGACGGCGCGGTCAAGGACAAGAAGATCGAGAAGCCGATCCCGTACTACAGT
>JBILTI010000109.1:0-6215 GCA_044371595.1 Bacteriovoracaceae bacterium | reverse complement strand
AAGAACTTCAACCAGTCGGGCCAGGAGTCGAGCCTCGGCGCGAGCTTCCGGGTCGACGCCTCGACGTTCAACGAGATGACCGGAAACCTGATCGCGCCGAACCTCGATCCCCTCGCCTACAACCGGCTCGTCGTCGGCGAGTACAAGGTCGACGCGAACGCGCAGTTCACCGTCCACGGCACGGGCTTCGGCTACGGGATCACCGACACGATCATGTTCTACGGCCAGGTGACCTACTACGAGGCCAACGTCCGCGCGAGGATCAAGCGGACCGCCGGCAACAGCTACGAGGAGGTCGCCCGGCTCCTCGAACAGAACGGCGGCTCGCAGAACAACATCTACGCCGAGAACCTCCGCCAGATGGTCGACGCGAACGAGAAGACGATCCAGTCGGTGATCACTAACTACTACGGCTACAAGCCGATCGGCGACTGGGTCGGCCGCGGCTACGGCGACACCGAGGCCGGCTTCATGACGAAGCTGATCGACAAGGGCTACACGGGCCTCATGTTCTACCCCGGGGTCGTACTACCGACGGGCTACCAGGACGACCCCGACATCCTCCAGGACATCGGCTTCGGCGACGGCCAGTTCGACCTATTCGGCGAGCTCGCCACCGGCTACAACGTGACCGATCGCCTGACCTTCGGAACCTTCTTCCGCTACACGTATCAGGCGCCGACCACGCGGACGCTCCGGATCCCGCGGGAACGGGACTTCCAGCTCTCGGCCGACACGGGGACGTTCGACGTGAAGTACGGCGACCGGATCAACTGGACGCTGAGTTCGACGCTCGCGCTGAGTGACTGGTTCTCGGTGACGCCGATGTTCCGCTACATGCACCAGATGAAGGCCCTCTACTCCTCGAAGCACGGCGCGGCCAACGAGTTCCTCGCCTACAACTCGGACCGCACCGAGCACCAGGCCCAGCTCACGGGGACGCTCTCGTCGATCACGCCGTTCCTCAAGAAGGAATTCGTGCTCCCGGCCCAGGTCAACGTGAACCTAGTGAAGACGCTCACCGGGAAGAACGTCCCAGCCGCGGACCGCTTCGAGGTGGAGTTCCGGATGCTCTTCTAGAGGACGATCTTGTAGCCGGTGCCCCAGACGGTTTCGATGCCGATGTGGATCTTCGACATCTTCTTCCGGAGGGAGAAGATGTGGACGTCGATATTCCGCGAGGTCATCTCCATGTCCTTGTCAAACTGGTTGATGAGTTCCTCGCGGGTCGCGGCCGCGGTCTGGTTCTTGTACAGGTGGCGGAAGATGACGAACTCGCGCGCCGTGAGGTTCACCGTGACGCCGTCCTTCATCACCGTGTTCGCCTCGGGGATGAGCTTCAGGCCCACGTTCATCAGGTTTTCCTGAAGCAAGTTGACCTTCGCGTACGCGTTCCCGACGCGCACGAGGAGCTCGTCGTAGTTGAAGGGCTTGGTGATGTAGTCGTCGGCCCCGCTCTGGAGCCCTTCGATGATCTGATCCGACTTGTTGTACGCGGACATCATGAAGATTGGCGAGATCTTGTCCTTGAGGCGGATCGTGCGGATGATGTCGATGCCCTTGATCCCCGGGAGGTTCCAGTCGACGAGGTACACGCAATGCTCGGGCCGCGGGTTCGCGGAGAAGAACTCCTCTGCCGAATAGAACGGATGCACGCTGAACTGATTCTTCTCAAGGAGATAGCGAAGCGAATCTACGATCTCTTTCTCCTCTTCGATGATGACAATGTTTTTTTTCATTCTGCCGTTTCCGCCCAGACCGGTGTGCGCCGCTTCCAGAGCAGCAAACCGATTCTTGAGGTTTCTTAATTTATTCAACTATTCTAGGACTGAATTGAAATAAAAACCAGTAACCGAGAGCAAAAAATTAAAGATATCGAAGCCTTATGATTACAAGAATGTTAATTATCAAAAAAATAATTAACATTTTCGATTTAAACAAATTGGAGGGTAGATATCGGATGAATGTGACTGTGGAAAAATGGTGGGCGTTGAGGGGATCGAACCCCCGACATCTACCTTGTAAGGGTAGCGCTCTCCCGGCTGAGCTAAACGCCCACATGTCGATAAGGAGCGTTTATATTAGGTATTCCACCGATTAATGTCAACGGGATTTTGCCCGCGACGAAAGAAGTTGGACTACCCGCCTGCGAGGCGCTTTTTCTTCTCTTCGATCCGATGCCGCCGGAGAAGTTCGCGAACCCGCGGAAGCTCCCGGGAGTCGAGCCAGAGTCCGTGGCACTTCATGCAGGTGTCGACGACGACGTCGCCCGCGGGCGCGAAGCGGACTTCAAGGAGCTTCGCTCCGTCGCACCTCGGACAGTCGAGGCCCGTCCCGAGTCCTCGCGTCGCCCGGCCGGGATCGATCCAGTCACCGCCCCCGCCGTTCGTTCGGCCGAGTTCGCCCTCGTCGAGCCAGACTCCCCGGCATTGCTCGCAGCGGTCGATGTGGAGGTCGGCGTCGGGACCAGACACTTCGGACAGTTCATCGGCGGCTCCTTTCGGTGCGGTGATGAACTAGTATAAGCGAGACCTCTAGGGAGATAAAATAAAAGGCCAGGCGGGGGCCGGGCCTTCGCGAAAATCAATTTACTGGCTCGCCGTCGAGCACCTTGAGGGCCCGGGCCTTCATGAACTCCTCCGGCTTGGTGAGGTTCAGCGCCACGCGGAGGACTTCCTCGGCTTCGGTGACAGGCCGGATCTCGACTCCGTCCTTGATCTCGTCGGGGATCTTTACGATGTCCTTTTCGTTCTTCTTCGGAATGATCACCGTCGTGATCCCGGCCTGCTTGGCCGCGAGGATCTTTTCCTTGAGGCCCCCGATCGGAAGTACGCGGCCCCGGAGCGAGATTTCTCCGGTCATCGCGACGTCCTGCCGGACCGGGATGTTCGCGATGGCCGAGGTGAGCGCCGTCGCCATGGTGATCCCGGCGGACGGGCCGTCCTTTGGCGTCGCGCCGTCCGGAACGTGGATATGGATGTCGTTCTTCGAGTACCACTCGTGGTCGATGCCGAGGCGGCTCGAGATCGAGCGGACGTAGGAGAGCGCCGCGGAGGCGGACTCGCGCATGACGTCCTTCAGGTTCCCGGTCACCTGGATCTTGCCGTTCCCCGGAACGGTGACGACTTCGATGTGGAGGAGCTCGCCGCCGACCGAGGTCCAGGCGAGGCCGTTCACGAGGCCCACCTGCGGCTGCTCTTCGATGCCGGTCCGGTCGAACTTCAACGGCCCGAGGTACTTTTCGAGGTTCTTCTCGGTAACCGTGAACCGGCGGCCTTCCTTGACGTCTTCCGTAACGACCTCGGTGGCCGTCTTCCGGGCGATCGTGTTCATCAGGCGCTCGAGCTCGCGGACGCCGGCTTCCTTGGTGTAGCCGCGGACGATCTGCGCAAAGACCTTATCGGTGAGCGTCTCCGGGTAGTTCTTGAGGCCGTGGGATTCCCAGGCCTTCGGAAGGAGGTACTTCTTCGCGATCTGCATCTTCTCGTCCGGCGTGTAGCCGGCGATGTGGATGATCTCCATCCGGTCGCGGAGCGGGCCCGGGATGGCGCCGAGGTCGTTAGCGGTCATGATGAACATGACCTTCGAGAGGTCGTACTCGCATTCGATGTAGTGGTCGCCGAAGGTCTTGTTCTGACCCGGGTCGAGGACCTCGAGCATGGCCGCGGCCGGGTCGCCCCGGAAGTCCGACGACATTTTATCGATCTCATCGAGGAGGATGACTGGGTTCGAGGTCCCAGCCTTCTTGAGCGCGTGAATGATCTTACCCGGCATGGCGCCGACGTAGGTCCGGCGGTGGCCCCGGATCTCGGCTTCGTCGCGGACGCCGCCGAGGGAGATCCGGACGAACTTCCGTCCCAGCGATTCGGCGAGGGACTTCGCGATCGAGGTCTTACCGACGCCGGGAGGGCCCGCGAGGCACAGGAGGGTCCCGCGGGTGTCGTCCTTCACGAGGGCGCGGACGGCGAGGTACTCGACGATCCGCTCCTTCACATCGTTCAGGCCGTAGTGGTCGGCGTCGAGGATTTCTTTTGCTTTCGTTACGGAGTTATCGTCCTGGGAGAACTCGTCCCACGGGAGCGAAATCATCCAATCGACGTAGTTGCGGACGACGGCCGCCTCGGCGGACATCGGTGACATGGACTTGAGCTTGCGGAGCTCCTTCATGGCCTTCTCGCGGGCCTCGTCCGGCATCTTCTTCGCCTTGAGCTTCTCCTCCATCTCGGCGATGTCGGACTTCTCGTCCTTGTTGCCGAGCTCTTTCTGAATGGCATTCATCTGCTCGTTGAGGTAGTACTCTTTCTGCGACTTCTCCATCTGCGTCTTCACGCGGGAGCGGATGCGCTTCTCGACGTTGATGATCTCGATCTCGCCCTGCATCTTCTCAAGGAGGAGCTGGAGCCGGGTGTCGACGTTGACGGCGTTCAGGATGTCCTGCTTCTCGGGGATCTTCATCGTGAGGTGGGCGACGATGATGTCCGCGAGGCGGGACGGATCCGTGATCGAGGAGATGCTCATGAGGAGCTCCGGCGGGATCCGCTTGTTAAGCTTCACGTACTGCTCGAAGACGGACTTCACCGAGCGCATCGAGGCTTCGACCTCGACGTCGCTCTCGACGACGTCGGCGCACCGGTCGACGTCGGAGTAGTAGCCGTCGTTCTCGCAGCGGAAGGTCCGGATCTTCGCGCGGTACTTGCCCTCGATGAGAACCTTAACCGTGTTGTCGGGGAGCCGGAGCATCTGGATAATGCTGACGACGGTCCCGATGTCGTAGACGTCCTCCCGCTCCGGGTTCAGGACGCTCGCGTCCTTCTGCGTGACGAGGAAGAGTTCGTTTCCGTTCTTGGCGGCTTTTTCGAGCGCGGAGATGGACTTCTCACGGCCAACGAAGAGAGGTACAACCATGTGCGGGAAGATGATGACATCTCTTAGTGGAAGGAGTGGGAAGTTATTAACAGCTTCGGACTTCTTATCGGACATAGCACCTCCTGCGCCTTTCTGTCTCAAAGAGAAACTCTTTCATGAGGTTCTCCCCTTCAAATATTATCCCACGAAATCGAAAATCGAATAGACAAAAAAAGGGCCGGGAGTTTTTTTCCCGGCCCGACTGATATTAATGATTACTTTGAGTTAGAAGTTATTTAGAGTAATAAAATTACGAAGCGTTCTCGATCTTCTTTGATCCCTTGGCCTGCGCCTTCGCTTCCACCCGCTTCTTTCGGTCGCCCTCTTCGAGGATCGGCTTGCCCTGCCCCGTGATCGCCTCCCGCGTGATAATACACTTGGCCACCTTCTCGTTGGCCGGGAGATCGTACATCACGTCGAGCATCACCTGCTCGAGGATCGCGCGCAGGCCCCGGGCGCCGGTCGTCCGCGCGAGCGCGGTGCGGGCGACTTCGCGGATCGCGTCGTCGGTGAATTCCAGATCGATGCCGTCGAAGTCGAAGAGCTTCTGGTACTGCTTTACGATGGCGTTCTTCGGCGTCGTGAGGATCGAAACCAGAGCGGCCTCGTCGAGCTCCTCGAGCATCGCGGTCACCGGCAGACGGCCGATAAACTCGGGAATGAGTCCGAAGCGCACGAGATCCTCGGGCTCAATCGCGCCGAGCGTCTCGAGGTGCGACTTCTCCTTCTTCTCGGAGTTGTTCGAGGTAAGGCCCACGGCCTTCGACTTCGTCATCCGCTTTTCGATGATCTTCTCGAGGCCCACGAAAGCGCCGGCGCAGATGAAGAGGATGTTCCGCGTGTCGACCTGGATGTACTCCTGCTGCGGGTGCTTCCGCCCGCCCTTCGGCGGCACGTTGGCTACGGAGCCTTCGACGAGCTTCAGGAGCGCCTGCTGCACGCCCTCGCCGGAGACGTCGCGCGTAATCGACGGGTTCTCCGACTTCCGGGCGATCTTATCGATCTCGTCCACGTACACGATGCCGCGCTGGGCGCGCTCGACGTCGAAGTCGCAGTTCTGGAGCAGCGAGAGGATGACGTTCTCGACGTCCTCGCCAACGTAGCCGGCCTCGGTGAGTGTCGTCGCGTCGGCGATCGCGAACGGCACGTTGAGGAACTTCGCCAGCGACTGCGCAATGAGCGTCTTCCCGGAGCCGGTCGGGCCCGCGAGGAGGATGTTCGACTTCGCGAGCTCGACGTCCTCGCCATCGCGGGAGTTCGACTTGTAGGAGATCCGCTTGTAGTGGTTGTGGACGGCGACGGAGATGATC
>JBILTI010000108.1:0-6230 GCA_044371595.1 Bacteriovoracaceae bacterium | reverse complement strand
CTCATCGAGTTCGAGAAGAAGGAGAAGTACATCCTGAGCGACCTACTGAAGAAGGCCTGCACGAAGTTCCACACGTCGAAGTCCCTCTCCGAGCTCATCGACATCGTGAGCATCCAGGTCGAGGTCTCCCAGGAAAAGGCCGAGGGGAACCAGTCGATCATCCGCTACCTCACGTGGGTCATCCCCTCGATCGGCTTCGTCGGCACGGTGATCGGCATCTCGCAGGCGCTCATCATCGCGAATTCCGGCGACATGGACCGGATCACGGCGCTCCTCGGCGTCGCCTTCGACACGACGCTCGTGGCCCTCGTCCTTTCGATCGTCATCATGTGGTTCGTCCATAAGCTCCAGGAGGAGACGGACCGGTTCCACTCGGACCTTAAGGAGTTCGTGATCGACAACCTCATCAATAAGATCGAGGTCCAGTGAGGAAACGGCGCCCCATCGAGCTCTTCTCGATCTCGTTTCTCGACCTCCTCTCGGGGGCGCTCGGCGCCGTGATCATTCTCTACGTGGCCCTCCCGAAGAACCAATCGGCCGCCCCGGCGAAGCCGGACGTCGTCGCCGAGCTTCTAAAGAAGGAGCTCGCGTCCACCCGGCAGACGATCGCAGAGCTCCGCCAGCGCCTTTCCGAGTCGGAGCGGGCCGTCGTCGCCCCCGATCCGCCGACGCCGGTTCCGGCGACGGCGCCGGAGAACGACGGCGAGCTCAACGCCGATGTCGGCTTCAAGTTCAAGGGAAAGAACATCGTCTTCATCATCGACACCTCCTACTCGATGACGGAGGAGGAGCGCATGGGCCAGGTGAAGGCGGGGCTGAAGATGCTCCTGACCTCCCTCTCCGGGGCGTTCCGGATCGAGATCGTCCAGTTCCCGCTCGGGGAGCGCGCGCCGTTCCGGAGCATGTGGGGGACGACGAAGGAGTTCCAGGGCATCAACCGGATGGACGCGTTCGACTTCATCTACGCGCTCCGCCCGGCCGGTGGCACGCCGACCCGCGACACGCTCCTCTTCGTCCTGAAGAACTACGAGGACGTCTCCGACATCGTCCTCCTGACGGACGGCGTCCCGACGTACCATAACTCCAACCAGAAGGACGACATCTACGAGATCCTCCGGCTCGTGCGCGAGGGCAATCCGCGGAAGGTTCAGATCAATACGATCGGCGTGGGCGCGAACTTCCTCCGGGACAAGACCAGCGACCAGTACAAGTTCCTTAGCCTCTTGTCGCAGGAGCACAACGGCTTCTTCGTCGGCTTCTAGCTGCCGTTCAGGGGCGGCGGATAGAGCCGCTGAGTTTCGACGACCTTCCGGACGACGAAGCCCCGATGGAGCACCTGGTAGTAGGCCCACGGCGAGCGCTTCGCCTTCTTCATCAGTCCTTCGATCACCGCCCGCGCCTCGTTTTGACCGACGTAGAATTCGAGGGCCCGGAACTCGAGATAGCACAGAAGGAGCGTCCGGTGCGCGGTCTGCGCCTCGGCCTTTGGGACCTTCGGATAGATCTTCCGGAGTTCGTCGATCGCGGCGGCGGTGGCGGAGGCCTTCGCGTCCAGCCACCAGTCGAGCTCCTGGTGCAGGAGCGTTGCGAGGATCCGCTTCGGCTCTTCCGCGTCCTGCGTTCCTAGCGTCAGCACCGGTTTCGCCGTCGGGACCGCGGCCGAGTCGATGACGATCCGCTTGGTGAAGAGGAACGGCGAGAGATCGTAGACCTGCGCGAGGTGCAGCAGGTTCTGCTTCGTGATCGCCGTGCCCTTGTCGGGTCCCCGCTCGGTGACCTCGAGGCCCGACGGGTGGCCCGGCGTCTCGAGGGAGGCGCAGGCGCTGAACAGAAGGAGAAGGAGGGAGAGGAGCGAAGCTTTCATCGTCCCCAAATTATAGCCCAAGTCCGGCGGCCGAAGAGACTTTAAATTTTCTCTAATCGCCGAGCGAACCGCTTTTAATTGTCTACCGCGGGGGCCATGACCGCCCCTCAAAAATTAAAGGAGTCCTTTCATGAACTTCCCGCTCGCCCTCGTTCTCCTGTCCTTCGCGCTCCCGTCCCTCGCGGGCCGAGGTGACTTTTCAAGCCGCCTCGGCCCGCGGCTTCTCATCGCAGGGGAAAAGTGCCAGGGCGGTGAAGCGAGCGGCGTCTCCCGCCGCCGGTGCACGTCGCTGGAATGGTTGATTACCCTTGACGACGCAAACATCTGCGCGCCGGACGGCGGGTGCACCGAGATCGGCGTTCCCCCGTTCATCGGCCACCTCCGGAGGGCGCCGGTGGTGACGCCGACGACGATCGCCTTCTACGAGATCGTTCCGAACGACCTCGTTTCGCTCCCCCGCCGGAAGCTCCTGCGGAACTACTGGGTGCGCTCCTACCTTAACGCCGCGATGGAGTTCGTCCCGCGGCCCGTTACAGCGGACGCCAGCGAGTAAGCTCCCACCGGAGCTTACGGACGAGGACGGCCTGTCCCCGGGCGGTGCGGACCGTGAGGGTCAGCTCGGGGAGGCCATCCTCCCAGCGGAGGTCGATGAGCCCGTAGTTGTTCTCGAAAACCGGGTTCGGATAGCGCGCCCGGACGTAGGGCCGGAGGGCCTCCTTCGTGTTGTGGGTCATGCCGCTCGCCATGAACTCGACCTCGTCACCGCGCCGGAAGATCGACGAGAAGTGCTTGTCTCCGGTGAGGTAGAGGTAGGGGACGTTCTTCTTCGACAGGAGCCGGCGCAGCAGATCCCGTTCCTTCGCGTAGTCGGCCCACTCCTCCGATCCCGCCGTCGCCGGCGATAGGATCGAGAGGCCCGAGGCCACGAGGATGAGCGAGGCCCGCGTGTTCTGAACCTCCTCCCGGAGCCAGTCCCACTGCGTACGCCCGAGGAGCGGGAACTCGGCGTCGAGGTTCATGAAGTACCGGTTATCGAGGAGGATCAGCTTCACGATCTTCCCCGGGCTTCCGAACTCGTAGCTCGTGTAGATGCCCTCGCGGAGCCGCCGCGGTGACAGGGGCGGCTCCTCGAGGAAGTCGAGGGCGTAGTCGCGGCCCTGGCGCTTCAGCGGATAGGTTCCGTCCTGGTTGTTGTTCCCGTAGTCGTGGTCGTCCCAGGTGCCGACGATCGGGGTGAGGGCCTTGAACAAGCGGTAGTCGTCGACCCCGTTCTGGCGCTGGTACGAGGCCCGGAGCTTCGCCGCGCTGTCGGTGTTCGCGTAGACGTTGTCGCCGCCCCAGAGGAAGAGGTCGGGGGCCTGCTCGATGAGGTCTTTCCAGAGCGGCTGGTGACGGTACTGCTTGTTGCAGGAACCGAAGGCGAGGCGGTCGAGGTCGCCGATCTGCGCAAGCCGTTCCGCGTTGGTTTGCTGGGCGTAGATCGACGCGCTGGCCATCCATAGGCAGAACGTGATGAAAATCGTTTTCATACATTAATGCTAGGGAACAAAATTTCGCAAGTAAACGGCCTTCGGCGGAGGCGATTATGTTTTTTCCGTTAAGAGCGGTCGGGCCGCGGATCCGCCAGATGATCCCGGGGCCGCGCAGACATCGTCGATGAGCCGGATCAGGAGGAGGGCGTAGCGCTGGTCGAGGAGCTGGCGGATGGCAAGGGACCCCTTCAGAAGGATGCCGCGGGAACGGACGTCGCCCTCGCTGCGGAAGCGACGGGCGTTCGCTTCGAAGAGCTCCTCGAGGCCCTTCGCTTCCGCGGCGAATTCGGCGGCGATCGGAAGGGCGGCGGCGAGGTACGTGGGGGTAGCGGAGGCCCGCGCCGGTTATCGAGTAGAAAGGCGAAACGGCTGAACGACGGAGATTTCCCGCAGGCCCTTCGGCGCAAACGATGTTCTCAAAGCCTTCAGGCATGCTTGAAAGTCCTCGGGTAGAATGACCTGAGTCGTCGAAAAATTAAAGAGCGATCCTCCGGGCGAATTTCTCCTCGTAGCACCTGCGAACTCCGGGTTCGAGGATAAGGTAAGCCTCCCGGACCGCCTCGTCGGAGGGCCTGCCGCTCGGAGGAGCGGTGGTCGCCGCTGATCTCTTCACATACGCGTACGCTTCCGGGGCGCAGACCTTCGCCGCCTCGAACGGCGGAAGCTCCGAGTTTTGGTAGGACGCGCACGAGGTTAGCGCGATGATCGAAACAAGCGGTAAAGTCTTCCTATAATCATCAGTGTGCCAAAGATTTTGGACGTTAGTGAGTTTATCGATCGCCTCTGTGCGATGCGATTCGATACCGTAGGATTATGTCAGAAATTAAGGTGCTCTTTGCGTTCTCCTCGCCGAGGCTTACGGTTTTGGAGATCAAACGGCCGGACCTTCCGGACGGTTCTCCGCTCGCGGAGATTTTCAAGTGGATCGTCGTCGTTCCCGGACTCCCGGACGTCTTGGAGCTCGACTTCCGATCGATGGAATCACGGGGCGCGGAGGAGCGCCGCTCCTTCGCCGAAGGGGAGCTTCGCTGGGGCGTCGGCGAGGCGCGGCTGCGCCTCCTCGGCGAAGACTTCGAGCTGACCCGGATCGAGCCGTCGGGCGTTAACGCCGAAACCATCGACCTCGTTCACCGGTCGCTGACCGGCCCTCGTCCGGGAACCGGTTCGTATGCGGTCCGCCGGCTCAGGCCCTCCGACGTCCGCTCCTTCGAAACGTGGATCCGCGACCCGGAGGTCATCCGCTATTCGATGACGAAGTTCCACCGGATCTCGTCGGACGGGGAGATCCGGAACTGGTTCCGGACGACGCTCTTCGACCGGAAGACGTACCAGTTCGGAATCACCGATCCCGGGACCGGGGCGCTCATCGGCTACGCCGGGATCAGCGCCCTGAACGAGATCGACGGCAACTGCGAGTACTTCATCTTCATCGGCGATAAGAGGTACTGGGGCCGCGGGATCGCCACCGAAGTAACCCGGCGGGTGGTCTGGGAGGGGTTCGAAGTCCTTAACCTCCATCGGATCTTCCTCACGGCGTCGAGCCGCAATCCCGGAGCGCTCCGCGCCTACGAGAAGGCGGGCCTCGTCTTCGAGGGGCGGCTCCGCGAGGCGTTCTTCCGCGGCGGCGAGTACTCCGATAAGATCGTCATGGGGATCCTGCGGCGGGAGTACGAGCAGGAGCGGTGAGCGGGACCCCTACGCGAAGGTCTTCTCGATGCGACGGAGGATCTTCGCGCTCGCGCCGGGGACGGACTCGGGACACCGGCGCCGGCGGACGGTCTCGTAGAAGGCGTCGTCCTCGAGGAGCTTCCGCGCCAGCCGCCGTTCCTTGTCCCGAACCTTCGGGAAGAGGAAGTTCTTTCCGCTGGTGATCAATCGGACCCACTCGGTCTCCCGGCGGAGGACGAGGCACGGGCGGTTGAAGAAGGCCGCCTCTTCCTGGATTCCTCCGGAGTCCGAAACCACCAGGCGGCAGCTCCGGAGGAGGGCCGTGAACGGGAGATGCGGAAGCGGACCCAGGATCCGGACGTTCGGCGAAAGCCGGACCTTCTTTTCCTGGATGAGCGCCAGCGTCCGCGGGTGCGCCGGAAAGACGACCGGGAGCTGCGCCGCGAGTTCGTTCACGAACGCGAGCTTTTCCTTGAAGGCCTGGAGCTGCTCCAGGTTCTCGGCGCGATGGAGGGTGCAGACGATGTACCCTTCCGCCGCAAGGCCCAGTTTCCGGAGGATGGCGTCGTCGGCGAGCGTGTTCGAGCGGCGGATCGCATCGAAGGTCGTGCTGCCGACGACGAAGGAAGTGCGACCGTGGCCCTCCCGCCGGAGGTTCTCCAGCGTCTGCCGGTCCGGGCAGAGGTGCAGCGAGCTGATGCTGTCGATGAGGAGCCGGTTCTGTTCCTCGGGCGCCGATCGATTGCCGGAGCGGCAGCCCGCTTCCACGTGGACCACGGGGATCTTGAGGCGCGCCGCCACGATCGCCCCGGCGAGGGCCGTGTTCGTATCGCCCTGTACGACGACGACCGTCGGCGCCTCTGCCTTCATCCGCTCGTAGATCGCGGCGATCTGGCGGGAGAACTGGTCGCCGAAGTCGCCGGGGCCGGTCGCGAGCCGGAGGACCCGGGACTTCAGCTTGAGCTCCCGGAAGATGACGCGGTCGAGGTTCGGGTCGTAGTGCTGACCGCTGTGGAGGATCTTGTGGTTAAACTTCTCGTCGAGGAGCTCGAAGAGGCAGGAGAGCTTTACGATCTCGGGCCTCGTGCCGATGACGGACAGGACCTTCACGGTTCTCTCCTGACGAGCAGGGCGGCGATGATCCCGAGGTGCGCCCGGATCGTCCG
>JBILTI010000107.1:0-6249 GCA_044371595.1 Bacteriovoracaceae bacterium | reverse complement strand
AGCGGGAGAAGTTCGAGACGATCGTCAACAACATTCCCCTCTTCCTCACGATCTACGATAAGCAGGGCCAGTTCGAGTGGGCGAACCCCGCCTTCGAAACCGTCCTGGGCTGGTCCGTAGAAGAGGCCCGGTCACGGAACCTCCTAAACGACTTCTACCCCGACCCGGACCGGCGCCAAGAAGTCATCAACTTCATGAGTTCCCCGCGGCACGACCAGTGGATGGTCTTCGACACGACGACGAAGGCCGGCGCGGTGATCCCGACGTCCTGGATGAACGTCCGCCTCTCGAGCGGCCGCTGCATCGGCATCGGCCTGGACATCTCCACGCAGCGGCAGCAGGAGAAGCTCATCCGCGAGCAGCAGGCGAAGATCGTCGCGGCCGCGAAGATGTCCTCCCTCGGCGAGATGGCCGGCGGCGTGGCCCACGAGATCAACAATCCGCTCACCATCATCCTTGGCAACACGCAGATCCTGAAGCGCCTCGCCGAGCTCGGCGCAGCGAAGCCCGCGGATATATCCGAGGTCTGCGGGAAGATCGACCTCACGGTAACGCGGATCGCGAAGATCATCTCGGGCCTTAAGACCTTCGCCCGCGACGGATCACGGGATCCGTTCGAGACAGCGAACCTCGGCACCATCGTCGGCGAAACCCTCGGCTTCTGCGAGGCCCGCTTTAAGAACAACCGCGTCCGCCTCCTCGTGGAGCCCTTCGAAGACGAGATCCACCTCGAGTGCCGTTCGGTGGAGATCAGTCAGGTCCTCCTGAACCTCCTGAACAACGCCTTCGACGCCGTCGTGAACGGTCCGGACCCGTGGGTCCGGCTCGAGATCCGAACCGGGCAGGAGCTCGTCGAGATCGTCATCGAGGATTCGGGCCCCGGCATCCCGCCGCAGATACGCGAAAAGATCATGCAACCATTCTTCACGACCAAGGAAGTCGGGAAGGGCACGGGCCTCGGGCTCAGCCTCTCGAAGGGCCTCGTCGAGTCGCACAGGGGGGCGCTGGTGCTCGACGCGGAGGCGCCGAACACGAAGTTCCGGATCAGGCTTCCGAAGCGGCAGGCATCTTAAGCAAGCTTTAACTTTACGTCCGCTCTCATTCGGCCAAACCTAGGGAAATCGGGAGGTCGAACTATGGCAAAGAAACAGCAAGGATCCGTCGCTTTGGACCGCAGCATGCGGAACAAGGGCTCCGTCATGAGCGGCGACGACGCCGCCGCGAGCAAGCTCCACCGCCGCCTGAAGCGCGCGCTCCGCTATCGGATGTAACCGGCGCCCGTCGCTCCCGCCCTTTCATTGCCGCGGGTATCCGGCGGATGATCGTCCGAGCATGAGGAGGTCCGATGAAAATTCATGAGATGAAAAACGAACTCGAGAAAGTCGCGAAGGTCGTCCCGGACCTGCGCGAGAAACTCGACGACGCGTACGTTTCCGAGGGCGGCAAGAAGTCGAAGCTCAAACTCCTCTGGAAGGAGTACGAGGCCAAGCATAAGGAACTCCGGGACTCCCGGGAGCACAAGAACCTGAACCTCCACTAGGCGCGGACGCCTAGGCGCTCTTCTTTGCGTCTTCCATCATCGCGTAGAAGGACTCTTCGATGGACTTGACGTCCTTGAAGCCCGCCGCGTGCTCGCCGGAGATCGCTCGGAGCGCCTTGCCGATCTTCGTGAGGCGGCCGACGGTCGCGTCGATCCGCGCCAGCTCGTTGATGATCTTCTCCGGCGGATCGTTCTTCTGGAGCATGTAGCGCAGGATGTGGACCGTTCCGCTGATGATCGCCAGCGGGTTGTTGATCTCGTGGGAGACGCCGGAGGCGAGGTGGCCGATCACGGAGAGCTTCTCCAGGGACTGGATTATCTCCTGCTGCTCGAGGACCTTCTTCGAGAGCGTTTGGAGCTCGTGTAAGTTGTCCGTCGTCTGCCGGAGCGCCTTCCGGATCTCGAGCTGGGCGACGACCTGATGGGAGATGATCTCGAGGAACTTCCGCTGGTCCCGCGAGAGCTCGCGCGGTTGGTGATCGATCACGCAGAGGGTTCCGACCGCGTGGCCCGAGTCGCTCACGAGCTTTGCCCCCGCGTAGAAGCGCACGTTCGGGGGCCCGAGGACGAGCGGGTTTTCCGCGAAGCGCTCGTCCTTAAAGGAGTCGGGGACGACGAAGAGGCTATCGGCGCTCACGACCGCGTGGCCGCAGAAGGAAATCTCGCGGCTCGTCTCCGCGGCCGGGAGTCCGTGCTTGGCCTTGAACCACTGGCGTTTTTCGTCGACGAGGCTCACGAGGCCGATCGGCGTTCCGCATATGTCCGAGGCCATCTTTACGAGCTCGTCGAACGACTGCTCCGGGGCCGTGTCCAGGATGTTATAGTCGAGGAGCGCCTTCAAGCGGTCGGTTTCGTTCAGGTGGATCGGTGCCTTCATCATTTTCGCATTCTCCTGGACCAGTCATAAGAATTCTTAAACTCCTATCGACCGCCGCCGCTTATTTCTCTTCATGATTTTTATCAGTACTTCCGCCGCCGATTCCGCCCCGAATTTCCCGCTCAGAAAAAATTGCCGGCTTCCACCGGCGTCGGAAACTCTTGAAAATCCATTACCTCATGGAAGCGCTGATTAAGATCCTTTTACTGTTGTCAATTTCTTGTACAGCCCTCGCGCAGGACTGCTCCGACGTGAACCTACTCACGATGCCGAACTCCCCGTTCGAGAAGATTCCGGTCTACGACCAGCAAGAGAGCAACATCTGCTACGCCTACGCCGCGGCCCAGATGGTGGACTTCCATAACATCCGCCGAGGCGCTGAGAAGCGGAACGTCCACCCGGCGTGGCCCGCGCTGATCTACGCCCAGAACCGGAAGCGCGAGGGCCTCGACATCGGTCACACGAAGGACGCGATCGAGGGCCTCCGGGAGGCACGGAACTGCGATTTCGAGAAGGTCTCCGGCGCGCTCACGGCCTGGGCCAGCGCGGAGCTCCTGCCGGATTCGCGCATCCTCGCGTTCATCGAGAAGTACTCGACCGGGGAGCGCGCCCCGACGGCCGTCGACGCGACCACGGGCAGGATGCTGGCCGACCTCCGCGCCCGCGCGCTCAATCCGGTGCAGATGGTGGCCCGGCTCCTCGACCCCGCGTGCCGGGAGCGCACGCCGCTCGAGATCTCGACGGTCCGGAAGTACAACTACAGCGACCTCCCCGACGACTGGGCCTTCGAGTCCTTCCTCCGGAAGCGCCTCGCGCAGACGCCGACGCCGATCTCGATCGCCTACTGTTCTAAGGTCTGGAAGGACCCGGACTACGACGGCATCGACCTCACCTACTTCGGAAAGCGCGACGCGCTCAAGAAGGACTGCGATTACCACGAGTCCCTCGTCGTGGGCCGTAAGGTCCGCGGCGACGCCTGTCACCTGCTGGTCCGCAACACCTGGGGCGACCGCTGGAACGCCGGCAACCGCCGCTGGCAGTGCCTGTGCCGGGAGCGCGCCACGGGCCGCTTCATCGACGACTGCGCCGAGGCCTCTCACCCGGACGCCCGCTACGCTGTTGAAGCGTGCTGGATCCCCGCGCGGACCCTCGCCCGGAACGTCGGCGTCGTCACCGTCATGGACTAGTCTCCCGCACCCGATAGGGCCCGCCTATCACCCGATAGAAAACCAAGATTGGCCCCGGAAGCGCTTCCGTACCATCATGTGTTTAGGAAAAAGATTCTAACCAGAGGAGGAATCACTATGAACACGCTCATCAATACCCGCCTTCCCGAGTTCAAGGCCCAGGCCTATCACCGAGGCGAATTCACGACCGTCACGGACAAAGACCTCGCCGGAAAGTGGGCGATCTTTTTCTTCTATCCTGCCGACTTTACCTTCGTGTGTCCGACAGAATTGGTGGACCTCGCGGAGAAACACGAGGAACTGAAGCGCCTCGGGGTCGAGGTCTACTCCGTAAGCACCGACACGCACTTCACGCACAAGGCGTGGCACGATGCTTCGGAGTCGATCAAGAAGATCACCTACCCGATGCTCGCCGACCCGACCGCTCGCCTCTCCCGCGCTTTCGGCGTCTACATGGAGGAGCAGGGTCTGGCGCACCGGGGAACCTTCCTCGTCGACCCCGACGGGAAGATCAAGCTCGCCGAGATCAACGACGACGGCATCGGCCGCAACGCCGACGAGCTCCTTCGAAAGGTCCAGGCGGCGCACTTCGTCCGGAACAATCCGAACCAGGTCTGTCCCGCTAAGTGGAAGCCCGGCGCGCAGACCCTGAAGCCGGGCCTCGATCTGATCGGAAAGATCTAACAACGAAAGAAAAGAGAGAACGTTATGCTAGAGTCGGCCATCCTTGAACAGCTGAAGTCCGTGTACCAGGCGCTCGAACACGACGTGACACTCGAGGTCGCGGCGTCGCCGAGCGAACAGCAGAGCGACCTCCTGGCGCTCGCGGCGGACCTCGCCGGGACCTCCGGAAAGATCTCCGTCTTCCGGAGCGCGGAAACCTCCCCGGTACCGAAGCTGTCCCTCCGCTACAAGGGTGAATCGACCGGCGTCACCTTCCTCGGCGTCCCCGGCGGACTCGAGTTCACCAGCCTGGTGCTGGCGATCCTCCACGCCGACGGCAAAGGGAAGCTCCCCGATCCGGCAATCCGCGACCGGATCCGCCGGCTGAAGGGGCCCGCGGACCTTCGAACCTTCATCTCGCTCACCTGCGAGAACTGTCCGGAGGTCGTTCAGGCGCTGAACCTCGTCGCCCTCCTTAATCCGTGCGTCACCCACACGATGGTCGACGGGGCCAACGCGCAGGAGGAAGTCGCCCGGCTTGGGATCCAGGGAGTACCGAGCGTCGTGCTCGGTGAGAAGCTGCTCTCCTCGGGAAAGATGGGCCTCGGGGAACTCCTGACGAAGCTCGAAGCCGCCCTCGGTGTCTCTGAGGGCCCAGCGGGCGACCGGGACCTCGGGGTATACGACGTCGTAGTCCTCGGCGCCGGTCCCGGTGGGGCATCGGCCGCGATCTACTCCGCGCGGAAGGGCCTTAAGACGGCGATCATCGCCGAGCGGATCGGTGGCCAGGTGCAGGATACGAAGGGCATCGAGAACCTCATCTCCGTGAAATACACGGAGGGGCCGCAGCTCGCGGGGCAGCTCTTCCAGCACATCGCCGCCTACGACATCACGCTCCTCGAGCACCGGCGCGTGAAGGCCGTGGGGCCCGGCGCGAAGAAGCGCATCGAGCTCGAGAGCGGGGAGTTCCTCCACACGCGGTCGCTCATCGTCGCGACCGGAGCGAAGTGGCGGGAGCTGAACGTTCCGGGCGAGAAAGAGTACCTGGGCCGCGGCGTGGCCTTCTGCCCGCACTGCGACGGTCCGTACTTTAAGGGAAAGGACATCGCCGTCGTCGGCGGCGGCAACTCCGGCGTCGAGGCGGCGATCGACCTCGCGGGGATCGTCGCCTCTGTGGCGCTCCTCGAGTTCGGGGCCGAGCTCCGGGCGGACAAGGTCCTCGTCCACAAGCTCGCGTCGCTTCCGAACGTCCGGATCCTCCGGAACGCGCGGACGAACCGGATCATCGGCGACGACGGCCGGGTCACGGCCCTCGAGTACGAGGACCGAGCGAGCGGCGACCTCCGGACGATCGACATAGCCGGCGTCTTCGTGCAGATCGGCCTCGTGCCCAACAGCGCGTTTCTCACGGGCGTCGTCGAGCTGAACCGCGCCGGCGAGATCGTCGTCGACGAGCGCTGCCGGACGAACATCCCGGGGATCTACGCCGCGGGGGACGTGACGACGGTACCGTACAAACAGATCATCATCGCCATGGGCGAAGGGGCGAAGGCGGGGTTGTCGTCCTTCGAAGACCTGATGCTGAAGTCTCCCGTGGGGTAATCAAAGGTTTTATACCGGGAAACCGCCCCCGCGGGGGTCCGCGTAGCTCTCGAACAAGATGCGCTTATAAGCTTCGGGGGCACAGACGGGGGAAGCCCCGATCAGGAGCAATTGTCAACGATCAGTTCCATGATGCCGCCCTCTTTGGCGGCGGTAGTTAGCGATCGTACCCTCATCTAAGAACAATAATTTGGCCATATTTTTATAAGTTTCACCCTCGGCTAAGAGGAGTATGACACCGAACCGATCGCCGTACTTTCGCTAATCCTCTTTGCGAAGTTCAGACAGCAGTTCCTGACGTTGTTAAGGGGTTAAAAATCCTGACATGAGGACATAGTATGTGATTCCAGGCGGGCCGTGAAGGCCCTACCTGAAAATTA
>JBILTI010000106.1:0-6298 GCA_044371595.1 Bacteriovoracaceae bacterium | reverse complement strand
GCAGCGGCAGCGCTGGATGAGCTTCGCGTCCTCGCGGCGGCGACAGACTCCGTCGCGCGAGAAAGAATCGGGACAGACGCAGGATGGGTTCGGGCATTTTTTGATCATGCTATTGGGGAAGCAAAATCTTATCCCATGATTGCGTTGGTAAGAGTAAGAATTAAATGAAGCCTGGCCCGTCACGTCAACATTTTTACCATTTCGATTCGCCTTCTCTCGATCCTTTACTCACCATTAAGGTCGGGCAGTTTTGAAACTTTCTTATCCTAAGAGTGTGACCGACTAACCAAGGAGAAGTTATGGACGTCAGCATCACCTTCAAGCACCTCGAACACACCCCCGCTCTCGACGAGCGGATCCGGGAGAAGTCGCGCAAGCTCGAGAAGTACCCCGGGCGAGCGCGCGGCTGACGTGGACGTGCGGGGTTCACGAGGGCGCGCACTGGGCGGAGCTGATCGTCCACGGCGCGGCTTACGAGGTGTTCGCGAAGGGGTCGGCGGATAGCCTCTATAAGACCCTGGATAAGGTGGTCGAGAGGGCCGAGCGGCAGCTCGAGAAGCACAAGGACCAGCAGAACCGGATCCACCGGAAGTCCGGCGCCGTCGTCCGCCCCGAGTTCGCCTGACCAGCGAAACCCCCGCCCTTGCGGCCGGCGGAATCTTCCCGTAAGCTAGAAGGATGACCGTCGCCGCACTCGCGCCGTGGCCGCGACCGGCGGCGCACGCGTGCTACATTCCCTCCCGGGCCACCGTGAAACGTCTCACCGGTTTCCCGGCGATCCCACTTGCGATGACAGATTTAGAAAATTCTTACGGCGAAATCCGCCATCGGGGCAAACATTTTTCCGGAACTAGTGTCATAATGACCTTAGCGCCGAAAATTACAGGTTCGCCGTCTAAAACCTTTCTAAAAAGATTTTTATTCGCTATGAATATGATCAAGAACTCAGCCTGGAGAAGAAGTCTATGAAGTTTACGTTACTCGTTGCGTTGCTATTACTCGGGACCCTCGGGGCCCACGCTCAGGAGGATAAAACCTCTCCCTGGGGGATGAATTATTTCTCGTTCTTCGACGGGCACTCGCTCGGTGACGGAAAGGTCGGAAGGACCGAACGGGATAAGCCGATGGATACCGGTCTCGCGATCTTCAACCTCATCTCGACGACGTACAAGCTTAATAAAGATTACAACCTCGACCTCCAGACCCGCCTCGAGCACGTTTTCATGACGTACGACGGCAATCAACCAGCCTGGCGCTTCCAGGGTCTCCGGATCGGGATCTCCGGTAAACTCGCTGGCGGAGATAAGTGGAGTTTGAGGGGCGCGGTTAACACCGATGTCCCGGAACTCAACGGCCGCGACGCGCGCCTCCGTAAGACGATCTTCAACCCGGGTCTCTTCACCGGTCTCAACTATCAGTTCACGGACCGCTGGTCGTTCTACGCGATCCTCGCGCCGCGGGTCTTTTTCTACACCGACGACGAAGCCGTCGAGCCGGAATGGCTCGGAGGGGGCCGGACCGCCGGTGAGAAGCCGCGGATGATCCTAGCGATGTCACCGTCGATCAACTACGCGATCAACGACGTTTATGGTCTCCGCGCCGGTCTCGATCTTTCCTTCCGCCAGTTCGTCGAGTCCGATCCGATGTTCCTCAAGCGCTGGCCAACGTCCGCGTCTGTCGGGCCGACTTTTGCGATCAACAAGCACCTGAACCTCTACACCTACGTGATGGCGTGGCCCTTCGATGGCAAAAAGAAGTCCCACATCGACACGACCTCGGTCGGCGCCTGGATCAACGGCATCATCTTCTAAGAAACCCAAAAAGAAGGGCCCTCTCCGAGGGCCCTTCTTTTGTTATCTAGAGAAACTAGTTACTCATCGGGCGATCAAACACCCCGTGCTGGAACTGCTCGTGGCGCATCTCTTTTTCCTGCTTCACGGACGCAGGATCCCTGTCTCTGTGAGCGCACGCGATGGCGAGCAACGCTGTCATTGTCAAAAGCATTAATTTCTTCATCAGGGACCTCCGTGGTGTGTTCACTTCTCGGTTTCCTACCGGCGGAAGCTTAGAAAAAAAGGAATTTTTTTCCCCTACCTCAGCTTCTATCTACATTGTGTCATCGGACGGCAGGGGCCGTCGACCCGGGTAAAAACTTGCCTCTTTAGTCGGATACTAGCGAAGACGAGCGGTTAGACGGGTAGATTAATTTTTTCTCATATTCTATCGGACTTCATTTTTTTCTCAACAGGAAGTTTGTTTTGTCGAACAGTCCGGCATGACACAACTCGCTCGGAACGCCTTCGATGTTCTCCTGAAGAACGTAACCTCCCTAATTCACGGCAAGGAGGAGGCGATACGGCTGATCCTCTCCTGTTAGTTCGCTGGGGCCACGTCCTCATCGAAGACAACCCCGGAACCGGAAAGACGATGCTCGCGAAGGCCCTCGCTCGCAGCGTTGCGACGGAGTTTGGGCGCGTCCAGTTCACGCCCGATTTGCTCCCGTCGGACGTCACCGGCAGCACGATCTACGACGACGTTTCCCGGCAGTTTCAGTTTAAAAAGGGCCCTATCTTCTCGACGATTCTCCCTCGCCGACGAGATCAACCGGGCGACGCCGCGGACCCAGTCCGCGCTCCTCGAAGCGATGGCCGAGTTCCAGGTGACCGTCGACAAGACTGGCCACCCGCTCGAGGGCGAGTTCTTCGTGATCGCCACGCAGAACCCGATCGAGCAGCACGGGACCTTCCCGCTGCCGGAGGCGCAGCTCGACCGGTTCGCCGTGAAGCTCTCGCTCGGGTACCCGTCTCGCGAAGGGGAGCTCCAGATCCTCCTCGGTCGGAAAACCGAGGATCCGTTTCAGAAGCTCGCCCCGGTGGTGAAGCTCGGGCACATCCGCGAGATCAAGAAGGCCGTCGCGGCGGTGGAGATCGGCGACGCGACCGTGAAGTACATCCTCGACTTGGTCCAGAAGACCCGCGAGCACCGGGACATCGCCCTGCCGGCGAGCCCGCGCGCGTCGCTCGCGCTGATGAAGCTGGGCCAGGCCCAGGCCTTCGTCGCCGGCGAGGACTTCGTGCGACCGGGGACGATCTACAAGCTCCTTCCGAACGTCATCGAGCACCGGATCGCGCAGACGAACGAAAGCCGCTTCCAGGGGAAAAAGAAGGCCGACATCGTCCGCGAAGTGCTCGACCAGGTCCGGGTACCGACGCGATGAAACCTCGTCGTCGGGTAACGCCGCCGCGCCTCGCCGACTACTTCTTCTTCGAGCGGAACTTCCGCCGGTTGAACTACAACTTCATCTACAACACGCAGCTCTTCAATCCGTTCGCGGTCCTCGTCGTGACGGCGCTCGCCTTGGGCCTCCTTCCGCATCCCGCTTACCGCTCGATCGCGCTCGCGATCGCGGGTCTCCTGGCGTTCCTCTACGTGAAGACCCGTCGGATCGCCGGCGGCGTGTCCGTCGAGCGACAGGTCGCCGCGATCGCCCGGGAGCGGACCGAGCTCACGGTCACGTACGTGATCACGAACGAGACGGCCTTCGCCCTCTCGGCCCTGAACTTCCAGGACGAGTTCGACGGGGTCCGCGCGGGCGTCATCGAGGTTTCCGCGCCGACCGGAGTCCCGGCGCACACGCAGCTCCGGGTGACGAAGAAGATCTTCCTCGACGCGGGCATGGGAGTGAAGGCCTTCGCGCCGATCACCCTCCGGTTCCGCGACGAGCTCGGGATCTTCGACTTCAGGACCGAGGTTCTCCAGGAGTCCGCCGTCGAAGTCTTCCCGGCCGTCGAGGAGCTTCCGCGCCTCCGGGCCGCGGTCTCCGGGGAGAGCATCGAGTTCGGGTTCTACGACATCGCCAAGCGCGGCGACTCGAACCTCTTCATCGGGACGCGCACGTACCGGCGCGGGGACCCGGTCCGGCACATCAACTGGCGGCTTTCGAAGAAGAGCGACGACCTCGTCGTCAACGAATACGAGAAGAGCACGAACACCTACGTCACGATCGTCGCGGAGCTGGGCCTCGGCGAACAGTTCGGCGCCGGGGACGCCTCGAGCTGGGAGCTCGCGAAGGACCTCGCCCTGGGCCTCTGCCAGAACGAGATCCGCCGCCGGAACTTCGTCCAGGTGATCGCGAACAATCTCTTCGTTCCCTTTGACACGGGAATCCGGCAGCTCCAGCTCCTCGAGCGGCACTTCACGCGGCACGAGCTCGCGGAGACCGTCGGGACGGCGCACCTCGCGCCGCTCGCGGACCTCCCGCGGAACGGCCAGGTCTACTACCTCTGTCCCGTCCCGCTTACCACCACGACAAACGAAACCATCGAACGGCTGGGGGCCCTGCGCGCGACCGGACAGGAGGTCGTCGTCTTCCTCCTCGATCCGTTCGGCGAGCTCGCGGCGCGCACACAGGGGAAGCTGAAGCTCCCGCTCTTAGAACTCGAACGCACGGGCCGGGCGGACCTCGCGAATCTCCGGAACCGCCTCCGGCCCGCGGGAATTCCCGTGATTCCGGTGAAGCTCCAGCGGGAGGAGCGGCCCTACGACCAGCTGGTGCGCGAGGCGCGGAGCCTCCTAGAGGCGAAGTGAAGCCGCGATCCCTGCTCGTGATCCTTCTCTTCGCGACGCTCGTCGTGGGAACGGGCATCGGGTTGCGCGACCCTGCGGTCCTCCTCTGGTCCGCGACTTTCTACGGGCTCGCCCTCGGACTCCGGCTCCTCGTCGGAGTGAGCGAGGAGTACTTCCAGTCGACGGACAAGAATCGCTTCGCCGCGCCCGCGCCGGAGGTCGTCCTCGCGGGGAAGGAGCTTCCCCTCGTCGACGAGGGCGACCAGCGGGAGGAACGGTTCCTCCGGAACTTCGAGCTGAAAACCGTCGCCAAGCGGCGCCTGAGCGAGCTGATCTACCTGGGATTCGCGGCGTTCGTCATCTTCTACCGGATGGACCTCGAGGACTCGCTCCCGGGAGTCCTGCCCGCGATCACCGGCTACCTCATCCTCGCGTCCACGTACGTGGGGCATCTCTACGTCCCCCTGGCACTCAACGTCTGGTCCGCCGGGGCCGCGTTCACGGACGCGCCACCGAGTCCGGCGACGGTTCCGGTCTACGTCTTCCTGGTCTTCGCCACCTTCCGCCAGGTGTCCGAGCTCTCGGGGACGCAGCTCCGCTGGAGCCGCTTCCGTCACGTCCTGGGGCCTGCGATCCTCTTCACGGCGATGCTCTTCGGATTCTACCGACTGCTTCCGAATCCGTCGGAGGAGGAGCGGAAAGCGAAAGAACTCACGGAGAAGACCCGCGAGGTCCTGGGGGAGAAGCGCAAGGTGGCACGGGCGCAGCTCGCGGCCCTCGAGATGTTCTCCCTCCCGGAGGCCTTCGAACTCCGCGGGGAACTCGCGAAACACGAGGCTTCTCTCGGTAACCTCGAACGAACTCTCTCTTCGGATGCCTTCACTCCGGAGGCGGCGCCGACACTGCGCCACGAGCTCCGTGAGCTCGAGGAGCGGGAGCGCGAGCTCCGTGAGCTCGAGGAGCGGGAGCGCGAGCTCGAGGCGGCGGTCCGGGACGTGACGACCGCCGGCGCCTATCGGAAGATGGATCCGTCGGAGGTCCTCGCGCAGCTGGGGCAGCGGACGTCGAATCGAATCGAGGCGACGGCGAACGACCTCGCCGCACGAATGGAGGCGAATCAGGAGCGAATCCGGGAGCTCCGCTCGGGGACGGCACCGGTTTCTTCGGGGTCCGACGGCCTGCTCGAGGAACTCGAGGCGAAGGCGCAGGCGCTGAAGGACGAGTTCGAGAAGACGGTGAACCTCTCGCCCGGTGAGCGCGGGGCCCTCGAGTCCTACGTCGGCGACCGGAAGGAAGAGCTCGCGCAGCTCGAGCGCATTCATCCGGAGAATCCCGCGATCAAAGAACAGCGGCGCGCGCTCGAAGAACTCGAAGCCCTCGCCGGCAAACCGAATCCGTCCACCGGTGAACTGCGGGAGCTCGGTGAAGCACTCCGGAAGACACAAGAGGTGGAGGCCCTGAAGGCCCGGCTCCGTTCCGATGCTCCGACGGGCCCCGTGGCCGCGAACTTTCCCGTCCTCGACGAAGGCGCCTCGCCCCCGCGCGAACGACGGAACCGCTGGGTCCCGTTGCTGCTCCTCCTGGCGTGCTTCGCCCTCGTCATCTATCTCGTGAACCGGCGCGGGATCAGGAAGATCGAGGTCGAGGACCGGGAGCTCCAGGAAGTGACGGCGGCGCTCCGGAAGCTTCGCGCGCTCCGGCTCTCACCGCGGGACGAAGTGATCCACTTCTA
>JBILTI010000175.1:0-5061 GCA_044371595.1 Bacteriovoracaceae bacterium | reverse complement strand
AGACCTACGTGGTCAACCATGAAGAGCTCTGCTTCAAGCTCGTGAACGACTAGCGCTCGACCGGAAACCCCGCCTCGACCCACGCGTCCATCCCCGCGTCGGCGATGCAAACGAGGTTAGTAAGCCCCGCACCGGCGAGGAGCTGGAACGCCGTCTGCGCCCGGCCACCGCGCTTGCAGTGGATGTAGACTTGGTCGTAGCCCTTTAGGCGATCGGCGTGCTGGCCAACCTCCGGGAGCGGGATATTAAGCGCGCCCTTGATGTGGGCGTCGGCGTATTCGTTCGGATTCCGGACATCGAGGATGACGTCGTTCTTCCCGATACTTAAGTGCTTGTTGTGAAACTCCCGCAGAGTCATCTGACTGTTTGACACGGCCTTTCTCCTATTTCGTTTTCCTTAATCTTTACCTTCCCAAATTCCGATAAGTTTACTGGAGAGTCAAGCGAATGCTCTACGTCCTCTTTCTGGTGATCGCAATCGCCTACAACCTGAAGAAGTTCCGGAAGGAGCGTGCGGCGTTCCTATCGTCGCTCGTCGAGGCGAAGAACGCGTCCCACCGGGAGATGATCCTGGGCCACCACTTCTACGTCTTTATCTTCGAGGGCTTCCTCGCGTTCATCGTCGCGCATCTCACCACCGAGCGGGCGATGGCGATCGGCATCGTGGGCCTCGGCGCCGTCTACCTCTTCCTGGTCTTCGCCGGGTTCTACCTCTACCAGTTCTTCATCCGCTACGTCGAACGCCACACAGGCCTCGACCTCTACGAGTCGTTCAAGGGGCATCTGATCAAGGAACTCCGGGTGAACTTCGCTATGGTGATGCTCCCGATCCTCGTCTACGCCGTCCTCAACTGGGCGTTCCAGGACGAGGTCTACCAGGAGTGGGGGAGCCTGTGGTTCCTGGGCCTCCTCCTGAACATTATCTTCATCTCCGTCCTCACGATCTTCTGCACCGTCGTCATCATGCTCCGGCTGATCCCGAACCGCGAGATCACCGAGCCCGAGTACCTCGAGGTCATCGGCCGCCGGCTCGCGCAGGTGGGCCAGCCGAACATGCGCATCCGCTGGATCGAGACCGACGTGAAGAACGCCTTCGTCGTGGGCCTGAAGCTCCTCTCGTTCTCGAACCAGACGATGTTTATCGGCCGCGCGCTCCGGACGACGCTCACGCTCTCGGAGTTCGACGCCGTGATCGCGCACGAGCTCGCCCACGTCGCGAACCGGCACATCCACAAGCGGGTGATCGACCTGATGAAGAACTTCATCTCAATCATCGTGGGCCTCGGGATCATCATGCTGGCCGTCTTCGGCGGGGCCTTCCTCTACTGGGGGGAGGACGCCTACCTCCACGCGGGCCTCACCACGGCCTGGGTCGTGTCCCTCTGCCTCGGCTGGTTCGTCTTCAACTACTCGCTCCTCTTTGACACCCTCCGCTCCCACGAGTTCGAGGCCGACGCGTACGCCGTGATGGTGCTCGGCGCGGATCTCGAGGCGTTCAAGTCGGCCCTGGCGAAGCTCACCACCCAGGAGGAGCTGCCCGAGTACCTGGCGCAGAAGACGCGGCGGAGCGGGGAGAAGGGGCCCGTGACGAGGTGGCTCGCCCGGACCTTCTCGACGCACCCGGAGCTCGCCGCGCGGATCGCGTTCCTCGAGCACAAGATCGCCGAGAACCTCTCCTTTAACTACTACGTCTCCACCCCGCAGAAGATCAAGCGATGGTTCGGTCACCTCCTCGACCGGCGGATCGCCGCGCCGCTGGCGGTGTTGCTGGCCGCGGTTCTCGTCTGGGCCGGGTGGACCCTGAAGACCGGCACCGAGGCGATCGCCTTCGTCAACGAAGCGATGCCGGAGGAAATCATCGGGAACGCCGCGATCGCCCGCCGGATCAACGAGCGGCCCCAGCTGGTGGGTCCGACGCTCATGTACTACGTCGTTCGGAAGCGCGACGAGCGGCTCATCGATCACTACGTCGCCGCCGGGGCGTACAAGGGGAAGACGCTCATGTACGTCGCGGGTCTGCGGGACTACGATCTCCTCGAGAAGTACTACTCCCGCTTCCAGGCCGACCTCAGCGACGACGACTATTTCCTCGTACTCCGGAAGACCGCTCAGCTGAACTTCACCGAGGGCTACCGGCTCCTCGTCAACGCCCAGCGGTTCGAGATCCTCGATCCGTCCTACAAGGAAACCGTCTCCCGGCTCTACCAGTCCGGGCGAACGCGCGCCCCGGCGTCGGTGCCGGCGAAGCGCTAGACCGCCGTCTTCTTCTGGAGACAAATGTGCTGAGAGCTAGATCCAATCCATGGCGTAGACCGCCTCGACAACCAGGTCGCGGGCCGGGGCACCGGTGAAGCGCAGCTGGATCACGTCGCTGACCCGGAGCGAGAACTCGTGTCCCGTCAGGTCGCCGAAGTCGTCGCCGTCGTAGTCGACGCAGCGGTCGAGGACGAGCTCGGCGGGGTTCGACGACGGGACGTAGGTGCACCGGAACTGGATGTCATCGCTGTCGTATTCGTTCACGTCGTAGGCGACCTCGACGGCCTTCCCGGCGGTCGATCCCCGCCGGACCTTGAGCCGCTCGGGGATCTCGAACTTCGCGGCCCGGGGCATCGAGTAGTTCTTGATCGAGGCGACGCCGCCGTCGAGCTGGAGGATGTAGGTTCGGGGAGTTACCTGGTTCTCCGTCTGACGCTGCGAAGCCGGCTTCGACTCAGTGATCTTCTTACCGCAGGCGACGGTCGCGATCGCGAGCGTCATGAGGGGACAGAGTTTACGAGTTAACGTCGTGAGCATCTTCGGTCCTTGAGAATGCTTAGTTCAATTATACTTTGTATCCCTTTCGGTTCCCTACTCCCGAACTTGATGGTTCCAAGCCGTTGAAAGGTTAGGCGCAGAGCGGTAAAAGTTGCTCATGATGGGCCAATTAGAAGACCGGAACGATCAGTCGAAGGGGGCCCAGGAGAGATTTTTTTACCGCCCAACCTTGACACTTTTCTAGCCAGACACATCTTCTCAGATGCAAAATCGAACTAATTTTTTTGATCATTTTTGCAAAGCAAAAACTTATTCGAATGGAGGATCTATGACAGTAAAGCCACTTCAGGACCGAGTTCTCATCAAGAGACTTGAAGAAGAAACAAAGACCGCTGGTGGGATCATCATCCCGGACAACCACAAGGAAAAGCCGGCGCAGGGTGAGGTTATGGCCGTCGGTAACGGCTACCGCCTCCAGGACGGTTCCGTTAAGGCCCTCGACGTGAAGAAGGGCGACAAGGTTCTCTTCGGCAAGTACTCCGGCACGGAAGTTAAGGTCGGCGGCGAGAACTACCTCATCATGAAAGAGGACGAGATCCTCGGCGTCCTTCAGTAACCAAACCTCGATCTCTATAAGGGAGAAAATATTATGTCAGCAAAAGAACTTAAGTACTCCGAGTCCGCCCGTAACTCCATCCTCGCCGGCGTTAACGCCCTCGCGAACGCGGTGAAGGTAACCCTCGGCCCGAAGGGCCGGAACGTCGTAATCCAGAAGTCCTTCGGCGCGCCGACGATCACCAAGGACGGCGTCTCAGTCGCCAAGGAAATCGAACTCGAGAACGCGTTCGAGAACATGGGCGCCCAGCTCGTGAAGGAAGTCGCTCAGAAGACCAACGAAGACGCCGGTGACGGCACGACGACCGCGACGGTCCTCGCCCAGGCCATCTACCGCGAAGGCGTTAAGCTCGTCGCAGCAGGCCATAATCCGATGGACCTCAAGCGCGGCATCGACCTCGCCACCGCCAAGGTCATCGAGAAGCTCAAGACCATGTCCAAGAAGATCGACACAGCCGAGGAAATCGCCAACGTCGGCACGATCTCCGCGAACAACGACAAGGAAATCGGAAAGCTCCTCTCCGAGGCCATGTCTAAGGTCGGCAAGGAAGGCGTGATCACGATCGAAGAGTCCAAGACCGCCGAAACTTCCCTTGACGTCGTCGAGGGCATGCAGTTTGACCGCGGCTACGTTTCTCCGTACTTCGTCACGAACCCGGAGCGGATGGAAGCCACGTTCGAGAACCCGTACATCCTCATCACCGACAAGAAGATCTCCTCGATGAAAGAGCTCCTCCCGACGCTCGAGAAGGTCGTCCAGTCCGGTAAGCCGCTGGTCATCATTTCCGAAGACGTCGAAGGCGAGGCCCTTACCACGCTCGTCGTGAATAAGCTCCGCGGCACGCTCAATGTCTCCGCCGTAAAAGCTCCGGGCTTCGGCGACCGCCGGAAGGAAATGCTCAAGGACATCGCCGTTCTCACCGGCGGGCAGGTCATCTCCGAAGAGCTCGGCATGTCTCTCGAAACGACGACGCTGAAGGACCTCGGTACCTGTAAGAAGATCACGATCGACAAGGAAAACACCGTGATCGTCGACGGCGCCGGCAGCAAGAAAGATGTCGACGCCCGCGTCGCGGCGATCCGCGGCCAGATCGCCGAGACGACCTCCGACTACGACAAGGAAAAGCTCCAGGAGCGCCTCGCGAAGCTCGCCGGCGGCGTAGCCGTCGTCCGCGTCGGAGCTCCGACCGAATCTGAAATGAAAGAAAAGAAAGACCGCGTCGAAGACGCCCTCAACGCGACCCGCGCGGCCGTGGAAGAAGGCATCATCGTCGGCGGCGGCGCTGCGCTCCTCCACGCCGCTTCGGCCCTCGATGGCCTCAAGGGTGAGAACGACGAGCAGACCGCGGGGATCAAGATCATCCGCCGTGCGATCGAAGAGCCGCTTCGCCAGATCGTCTTCAACGCGGGCCTCGACGGCGCCGTCATCGTCAACAAGGTCATCGAATCCAAGAATTCGAGCTTCGGCTACAACGCCCGCGACGACCGCTTCGAAGACCTCGTGAAGGCCGGCATCATCGACCCGACGAAGGTCACCCGTTCCGCGCTCCAGAACGCGGCTTCGGTCGCCGGCCTCATGCTCAGCACCGAAACCATGATCGCCGATCTCCCGAAGAAGGACGATCACTCTCACGCTCCGGCCGGCATGGGCGGAATGGGCGGCATGGGCGGCATGGGCGGCATGATGTAAGG
>JBILTI010000386.1:0-3011 GCA_044371595.1 Bacteriovoracaceae bacterium | reverse complement strand
AGATGCCGGATGAAGAATCAAAAAAGTTCAACAGACCTAAGAATTGTTTGAGCTGTCTTTCGCTTCCCGGGGGGCACGCGCGCTGTGCTCGAGGAGGGTCTTGACCGCGTCTTCGACGCACGTCCCGCAGTCGCTGCCGATCCCGAGCGCCTTGAGGATTTCTTTAGGGCTATTCGTATTCCGGGAAGTCACGGCCTCCTGGATTTGGTTTTCGGTGATGCCTTTGCAGATACAAACGTACATAGAGAGTCGTCCTCAGTTACGTAGGATAGTATACAGCTGTTCGGTGCATCTAACAAATGTTTCGGCAAGGGATGCTATGTTCAGTGCCTCAAATAAAAATTCAATAACTTAGCCCAAGTAACCTAGGTATTTTAAGAGGCGGAAGAGGCCGAGCGTGGACATCGACCACTTAAGTTCGTCTCTCATGAGGGCATCGAAGAGCTCTTCTGGCGCGTACGCGATCACTTCCATGATAGTATCTTCACCGTCCGGGTTGGGAAGCTTCGACGGCACGAGGTCCCGCGCCACGAAGAAGTATTGTTCGTTATTGATCGTCCCCGAGCCGCGCAAGGTCCAGAGAAGCTCGAGCGCGCCGGCCCGGAGGCCGATCTCCTCCTGGAGTTCCCGCTGGGCGTTCTCCGCGGGCGAGCCCTTTTTCAGTTCGAGGATTCCGGAGACGGGCTTGATCCGGACCGGCGGCGCCTCGTGCGGGCGCTTCTCTTTCACCAGGAGGATCTTTCCCTCGGCGGTCACCGGGAAAACGATGACGCCGTCGGGGAGGAAGGCCCGCTCCCAGGTGACGCCCCCGATCTCTTCTTCGGTGACGCGGATGATGTTTCCCTTATACGTTTCTCTCTGCATAACCCTCCAGAATTTTTCCAACGACCCGGGCCATCGCGGTACTGATCTCGTGGCCCGTCTCCGGCACGACGTGAAGTTCGACGCCGATCCCCCGTCCAGCGAGGGCGGCGATCTCGCCCCGGCACCCGTCGACCGTCACGACCTCGTCCCGCTCGCCGTGGACGGCGACCAGCGGAAACGGCGGCGGCCGGGAGAGGAGGTTCGCGCGGAACTCGCAGGCGAGCCCCAGCGCCAGCCGAGTCTCGGGGATCTCGAGGCCCGCGAGCGGGGCGAGGTAGCCGCCCTGGGAGAAGCCGATGATGGTCACTGGGAGCCGCGCCGGGTTCTCGAGCGCCAGGAGGTCCCGGAGCCAGAACTTCGCGAGGTCCTGAGTAATAAAGTAGCGTTTCTCGTGCTTGTCGTAGAAGTACCACGAGTGGCCGTAGGCGATGCGGCCCTCCTTCCGGCGCTCGATTGGGAAGGGGCCGTTTGGGGCGATCACCAGGGCCGTCGCCGGGAGCACCGGGAAGAGCTTCCGATAGATCCGCTTTCCGCGCTCGCCGAGGCCGTGGAGCAGGAGCACCACCTCCGTCGGCGCGGGGACCTTCCGCACGACCCCGCCGAGCTCGGCGTAGGAGGTGAAGCGCCAGGTGACCTCTGTTGTTTCCGGTAAAATTTTCAAACTCTTATCCTTAAAACCCCAAGTCGGGCCGATGCCTATAAAATAACTCCATTAGCGTAAGGAGTCTCTATGAAGTTTCAGAAGTTCACGGTCATCAACGCGAAAGCGTCGACCCACAACGCCGATGAGATCGAGGTCTTGTTTAACCTCGATCACATCGTTTCCATCAAGCCCATCCGCATCTCCCGCGCCGACAGTCTGATCAACGGGTTCTGGATCCGCACCACGAACGGAAAGAAGTACCGCGCCTCGCGGATCCCCGACGAACTCCTGAGCGTTATCGGTGAGCAATACCAGGGGACCGTGGCCCTCGCCGACGGCGGCGACGAGCTCGCCTATCAATAATATTCCTTAAGCGGCGCCGCCTCCTGCCGAAGAGTTCAAAGCGAGGTGGCGCATGATGAACCTGATCCAGAAGTTTCTTAGTAAAGACCGCGGCAACAAGGCCCACATCCGGAAGAACTTCCGCGCCAATTTCTTCGCGCTGCCCGAGCACCAGTGGATCCTCGAGTCTGGCACCGCCGCCCACTTCGACAAGCTCTTCGCGCACCTCCCGGCCAACCTCCTCGAGCGGCTCATGACCTCGTGGCCCGTGGTGTTTGTGCCCAGCGCGCGCCTGCGCGAATACCGGACCGCCGGCGCCGTCGCGAACGTCGTCGTCGTCTTCCCCGAGTTCCAGGCCCTCCTCCGCTCGGAGAAGAAGGCCGCCGTCGCCTACCTCGCCCACGAGCTCGCCTTCCTGCTCCTCGAACTCGAAGGCGTCACCGGCGATTCGATCATGGCCGAGGTCACCGCCGACAAGTTCGTCGCCGACCTGGGCCTCACCTTCGAGCTCGAGGAGCTCCTCCTCATGCTCGACGAGTCGATCGAAAAGCGCGTCCGCCTCACATACCTGACGGCGCACCACTTCTCGGACCTCTAGCCTAGAACAGCAGGTCGAACCGCAGCGGGGAGATCGTCGCGCCGGTGCCGTCGCCGACGTTCCGGTCGTCGAAGTCCTTCCCGTGCGTCCGGTAGAACAGCCGGAGCTGCGGCGAGAAGGCGAGGTTCGCGACGGCGAAGCCCCGGAGCGAGAACCGCTTCCCGACGATCAGCTCGTGCGTCTCCGTCAGGTCGTCGAGCTCGAACGGCGCCTTCCCCTCGGCGTTCTCGAAGTCGTGCGAGTTCTCCTCCTCAACGGTCGTGATAGCGAACGAATAGCCCGTGTACCAGGCGTCGTTCAGGTCGTCGCCGAAGTTGTAGAGGACGAAGGCCCCGGCGGTGTTGACCTCGCTCTCGATCGTCGACCGGCCGCCTCCGGGCCGGCCGAAGCGGTACTCGGAGTGGGACCCCTCGTAGAAGGCCCCAAGCTGGACGCGGGCGCTGAGCCGGTAGGCGTAGTTCAGGGCGAGGTCGCTGAGGAAGTAGTCGACGGCGGTGAAGCTCGAGCTCCCGCGCGTCTGGAGGTCCTCGGTCGTCGCCGACCAGCCGACGCCCCGGCGGCCAA
>JBILTI010000234.1:0-4282 GCA_044371595.1 Bacteriovoracaceae bacterium | reverse complement strand
GCCGCGGCCAGTCCGCACCGTCGTCTGTTACAGCTGGCGGAAAAGGTCGACCGCGAATCGCTCCAGCGCGACGCGAACCTCACCCTCGAACAGTTTAAGGAAAAGAGCGACGAGCTCAAGGCCAAGCTCATCCTCGAGCGCCGGGAGTTCAAGAAAGACGAAGGAAACAATGAGATCGTGGAAGGACAGAGGAAAAAGCTCGAATCCTTGGTCGTCGACCTCCTCGTGGTCGAGGCGGGGCACAAAAAGCTCAAGGAGAAGAACGAGCTCCCGCCGGCGGACGACGACGCCTCGAAGAAGATCATCGCCGATTCTAAGGACCTCCTCGAAGACCTCCTCGGGGACCTCGAGTATAACGAACTCCTGGTTGACAAGGGCGGCCAGCGCCGGGAGGAGACGGTTCGGACGGAACCGGCCCAGGGCCGAAACGTCGAAGTCTCGCTCGGAAGACCGCCTGTGCGAACCGGGTCCGATGGCGCCGGGACTTCCGAGGAGCGACTGCGCCGAGAAGAGTGCGAGACCGAGGAGCGCAACCGGATCCTCACGCGGCAGGTGGAAGAACTGAGCCGCCAGCAGACGCAGATCATGCAGCAGATGATGAGCATGCAGCAGATGATGATGATGCAGCAGCAGCAAAATCAAATGGCGCAGCTCCAGCAGTACATGTTCAACGGCCCCGGATTCAACTCGAGTCCGTACCAGTACAACCAGCCCGTGACGGCCGGGAACTGGGTCTACTACCCGAGCGGGTTCCAGCCGCAGCAGCCGAACATCTTCGCGCAGCCGCAGCTGGTGGCCCAGCAGGGGGTCTTCCCGGATCAGATGCACCAGCAGATGCCGATGCCGCGGCCACAGTGGGCCCTCCAGTCGGGACCGTCGTTCGCGGATTCCCGCTACCAGGCGAGCCCGATGCAAACCGGCAGCTTCGGCGGCGACGCCTTCGGCTACAACTTCGGTCCGCAGATGCAGCCGCAGATGCCGGTCCAGGCCCAGGTCTACGGTCCGCAGCTTCCGTTTGCTCCGCAAGGCTAATCCGACCAAAGAACTCCGTGACCCGGGCCTCGACCCGGGTCACTTTTTACTTCAAGTTGACATCCCTTTCTCCCGATAGGTCTCGTACTACTGACCCAACCTGCGGGGATCAAGTGAAAGACGTCCAAAAGAAAACAAACGAAAAGCTGCTGATCCGGGCCTGCCATAGTTGCCTCAAGGTTAACGAATCCGAGAAAGATCTCGAGCGCTGCATGCACTGCAGCAAGTCTTTTCTTCCCCTTCGCTACTTCGATAAAATTCACCATGATAAAGAGGCCAAGTGGGAGAACTACTTCTACCCAACAGAACTCATTGAGGAAAAAGATCTCATCAAGGGACTCTTTGTTTTGTGGTGAAAGCAGCGCCCGGTATGTTAGTTTCAGGAAATGGAACTAACCGCTGCCCGTCCCGCTTCTGACCTTCACCCGGTCATCGTCCGCCTGTTCAAAAAGCGGGGGTTCTCGCCCCTCGCCGTCCAGGACATGCTCTCCTGGAACCTGAAGGACCTCCCCGATCTCACGAAGATGCACGACCTCGCGAAGGCCTCCGCCCGCCTCCTCGCCGCGATCGACGCGGGGGAAAAGATCGGGGTCTACGGGGACTACGACGTAGACGGTACGACCTCCTGTGCCCTCCTCTGGCACTTCTTCAAGATGCTCGGCGTGACCGTCGAGGTCTTCCAGCCGAGCCGCTTCATCGAGGGCTACGGGGTCCACGACTCGTCGATCGACGCGGCCCTGGAGAAGGACGTCCGGGTGCTGATCACCGTCGACTGCGGGATCACGAGCGTCGCGACCGCCGCCTACGCCAAGGGCAAGCTCGACCTCATCATCACCGATCACCACACAGACGGAGCGCAGGAGCTCCCCGAGGCGTACGCGGTCGTTAACCCGTCCCGCCGGGACGAGCCGGCGGACTCTCCGCTCAGGCCCCTCGCCGGCGTCGGCGTGGCCTTCGCCCTCGCGCTCCAGATCAAGAACGACCTCCTCGCCCGCGGAACCGAGACGCCGAGCCTCTATCCGCTCCTCCAGTTCGTGGCGATCGGAACGATCTCCGACCTCGCCCGCATGAGTCCGCTGAACGTGCGCCTCACGCGGCACGGGTTAAAGCAGATCACGACCACCACCTACCCCGGGATCCGCGCCTTCTTCCAGCCGGAGGAGCTAAAGGTTTCGATGATCCCGTCGGAGAAGATCTCCTTCCACGTGGGGCCCCACATTAACTCGAAGGGCCGCCTCGACCATCCGGACCGGGCGCTGCGGCTCCTCATCGCCGAGACCGCCGCCGAGTGCCGCGAGCACTACACGCACCTCGAGGTCGCCAACCGCGACCGCCGCCATATCCAGGCCGAGGTCTTCGCCGAGGCGAAGAAGGACGCGATCGCGAACCTCAAGGTCGACGAGCTTCTGATCAATGTCCTCTACCGGCCCCACTGGCACGAAGGCGTCATCGGCATCGTCGCCTCGAAGCTCGTCGAGACGTTCGAGGTGCCGGCGATCGTCTTCACCGATGCCGAAGAAAACGGAGTCATCAAGGCGAGCTGCCGCTCGGCCGGCGAGCTCAACATCTTCGACCTCCTCGACCAGTGCCGGGATCTCTTCATCAAGTTCGGTGGCCACAAAGCCGCGGCGGGCCTCTCCATGCGCCGGGAGAATCTCCCGGAGTTCAAGGCCCGGATGGGTGCCCTCCTGCGGCCGATCCCCGCGTCGCTCCGGACGAAGCTCAGCAGCTTCGACGTCGAGGTCGGGATCGAAGAGATCAGCGCTGGGCTTCTGGAGGACCTCGAGAAGCTCGAACCCTTCGGACCGGGGAACGAGCGCCCGGTCTTCCGGATGAAGAACGCGGTCAT
This sequence comes from Bacteriovoracaceae bacterium, assembly GCA_044371595.1. Lineage (GTDB taxonomy): Bacteria > Bdellovibrionota > Bacteriovoracia > Bacteriovoracales > Bacteriovoracaceae > Peredibacter. The sequence continues at coordinate 1,401 of JBILTI010000234.1, read as the reverse complement.
CCAGAACTATAAAGTGATGAAGGACGCGCACGTCCGCTGGACCTTCGCGGGAACGGCGTCGAAGGTCGCAGTCCAGGGGATCAGCTTCAACTACATCGGGAAGTGGAACGAACTCTCGCCGGAGGAGCTCTTCGAGCTCCAGAAACGATCGGGTCTCACGGTCCAGTTCACCCTCGGGATCAACCGGTTCAACGGTAACGAGACGATCCAGCTCCTCGTCGACAAGGTCGTCGCGGGCCAGGTCTAGGAACCGCCGGCGACCGCGTCGCCGGCGGAGCGAACTTTACGAGCGCTTGATCTCGACCGCCTCGATCACGACGTCGGTGCGGGGCCGGTCCATCGCTCCCGTCGGAACGTCACCGATCTTCTTCACCACGTCCATCCCCCTGACCACCTTCCCGAAAACCGTGTGGCGGTCGTCGAGGTGCGGCGTCGGCCCCAGGGTGATGAAGAACTGCGAGCCGTTCGTTCCCGGGCCCGCGTTCGCCATCGAGAGGATTCCTTCCGAGCTGTGCCGGAGCTGGCGCGAGAATTCGTCGCCGAACCGATAGCCCGGCCCCCCGCGGCCCGAGCCTTCCGGACAGCCGCCCTGGATCATGAACCCGCGGATCACGCGGTGGAAGATGAGGCCGTTGTAGAACGGACCTTCTTTACTGGTCTTCTGCCGGCCCTCGGCGAGGTTCACGAAGTTCCAGACCGTCTCCGGCGCTTCCTTGGGGTAGAGCTCGATCTCGAACTCTCCGAGCGATGTCTTGAAGACGGCGGCCAGGTTCGCGACCTCTTCCTTGTGCGAGGACTTTTCATTTTTCATCATACCGAACATGTGGGTCTCCTTCTTAAAGTACGATTTCCGGTGGTAACATTATTTCGCTCGGCACCAAGAAGCGGACGTTCACCGCCGGCGCGAGCAACATTTTGATTTCGATGTGAAGGGCGCTCTTCAGCTCGAGGTCGGCGCCGAACGGCGAGAGCCACTCGGCCGTGACGGAGAAGAACCCGACCGTATCGAGGTTGTTTTCGATCAGCCACTGGTTCAGGTCCTGCTTCGAGAGGCAGGTGGAGAAGAGCAGTGGAACGCGCTCGTCGAAGCGCCCGAGTTCGTTCATCTTCCGGAGCTCGCCCGCCTGGCCGAGGGCGACGTAGCGGTCGAGCCAGATGATGTCGACCTTCGTGGCGCCCGCCGGAAGCTTCAAGGTCCGGACGCCGCCCCGGACGTTCTCCAGGGTGTTAGAGAAAAACGCCGCTTCCTCCACCGGCTTCACGAAGCGCACGGCCGTGGAACGGAAGTAGGATTCGAGCCGGTCATTGTACTGCGCCTGCAGCTCGATTAGCTCGGGGTACTTGAGGTTATAGACCTGCGCGAGCTTTCCGAGGTCGAGGTACTGGAACGAGTGCTTCTTG
>JBILTI010000105.1:0-6336 GCA_044371595.1 Bacteriovoracaceae bacterium | reverse complement strand
CGGATCGCCGACTGCCACGTTCGCTATTCGTCGCCGGAGTCGAACAAGGAGCTGACGGAGATCGACCCGAAGCTCATCAAGAAGATCTTCGAGCTCCCGGACCGCTCGCCGCTTGCGATCGACACCTTCCTCGTGGAAAACGCGAAGGTCGTCCTGAACCACGACCTCGTCGACATCCGGCGCTTCAAGCTGTTCCGGAAAGGGAAGAGCTTCGTCACCCGGTTTCACCTCGCGAACCTGAGGCCCGAGGCCGAATCCGAATTCTCCGTCGACGAAGTCTGGGGCGACGGCGAGGTCTCCCGCAGCGACGTCACCATCTACCGGCTCAAGGTCCTCCACGACGTCCAGACCCTCCTCCTGAAGGGGACCATCACGAACTACCCAAAGCTCAGCGGCGCCACGGCGAAGCTCAACGGCGAGGCCCAGCTCAATCTGCGGGCCCTGGGCCGGGAGCCGGTCATCCCCGTGCTCGTTCGGCTCACCGGCGGCGAGGCCCGCACGAGCTTCGACCTATCCTACGAGAACCGCGACCTCGTCGCCGCCGTCGACGTGTACGCGCGGGAGTTCCGGTCGAACGTCCTCTTCGCCGACGAGCTCCGCGCGCAGCTCGCGCTGCGGAACCGGAAGCTCTTCGTCGAGAAGCTGACCGTCGCGCACGAGAAGCAGCGGGCGTCGCTCGCGGGCCGGGCGCTCGTCTACGACTTCACCGGAGGCCACCTCCTGCCGGCACCGCTCACGGTGACCGTCGAGGACTTCGCGCTCGGTAACGCCGTCCGGGTCCTCGGCCCGAAGCTCGCGCCGCTACGGGGCGAGCTCTCCGGCCGGCTCCGGTTCGAATACAAGAACGAAGACCTCTACTTCCGCCCGGCCGACGGTTTCCTCGTGCGGAACCTCGCCCTGGTCGTCGGTGACGACAAACCCTTCACCGTGCTTAAGATCAAGCGGACGAACCTCACCGGCGCCGAGTTCGCCGTCGTCGACGGGGAGTTCCGGATGACCTCCGGCGTGGCCTTGCCGCGCTCCCGGTTCGCCGTCGAGGGCTTCGTCAACCGGAAGCGCCTGAGCTTCGTGGCCCGGAACGCCGCCGTCGACCTCGAGGACTTCGGAAACATCGCGAACCTCGACGTCAAGGGGGCCGGGACCCTCGACGTCACCGTCTCCGGGTCCCCGGACCGGACGCTCATCAATCTCGCCGGCAAGACCCGCGGCCTCGAGGTCCTCGGCTACAAGCTCGACGAGACGGAGAAGAACATCACCGTCGACCTCGCCGACGCGCAGGTGCTGATCAACCGGATGGAATCCCGCTTCGGCAAGACGAGCCTCAGTGGAAACGGCACCGTCAACTACCGGAGCGCCGACATCGCCCTCGGGATCACCTCCGGCGAGGCCACCGCTGCCGAACTTTCGCAGATCCTCGCGCCGATCTTCCGGGACCTCGACTTCCTCCCCGCGGACCTCGACTACAAGGCGCGGGTCGACGTGGACATCTTCGGAAAATACCGCCTCGACGACCTTAAGATCCGCTCGCGCGTAGACTTTTCCGAGCTCTCGGCTTACGGGGAGAACTTCGCGGCCGGCGGGTTCCAGATCGCGCTCACGAACCGGCGCCTCGAGTTCAACAACTTCGTGGCGGAGAAGGGCCGCGGCCGGATCGCCGGCGACGCCGCCGTGGGCCTCGGCGACAAGTCGCTCAAGGTCGACTTCCGCTGGGACAACCTCGAGCTTGCGGCCCTCACCGTAAGCAAACGGCTGGGTCTCAACCTCAGCTCTGGCCTCGCCGGAAAGGTCTCCGGCGGCGGGAAGCTCGACGACTACACCCTGAACCTCGAGACCGTCGCCTTCGATACGCGGACCCCGGGATATCGCTTCGACGACTCGGCCGTGGCGCTGACGATCCGGCCCCGACGGGTCTCCGGTAAGCTCAACCTCCTTGGGAACACCGTCTCTAGCAGCTTCAACATCGCCCTCCAGAAGGGCGCCGCCTCGGACCTGCGGTTCCGGGTCCAGGCGCCGTCGCTGAAGCCGCTCCTGGTGGCGGCCCTGGGCCAGCACCTCGAGGCCGAGCCCTTCACCGGGCGCCTCGCCGTAGAGGGCGAGACGAGCTTCGGCGACGGCTTCCGGAACCTCGACCTCACGGCGAGCCTCAAGGAGCTCGCGTTCTCGCACCCGGACTTCACTGTCACCTACGATTCGCGCCGGCCCGAGTTCGTAGTCCGTGACAGCGTCATCCAGCGGTGGGACCTGGCGCTCGCGCAGCCGGATCTCACCGTGGTCACCCGCGGGGAGGGCGAGTTCGGCAAGCGCGTCACTCTCGTTCAGGTGGTGCAGGTGAACGCGAAGATCCTCGACGTCCTCCTCGCCCGGGTGCTCTCGGCCGAGGGCGTGGTGCACGCGCGGACCCGGCTCGAGGGCGCCGGTACCGACTTCGCCCTTTCCCTCGCCTCGAGTGCGAGCGACCTCGACCTCTCGATCGACCAGCTCCCGGTCCAGCTCAACGACCTCGCCTACGACGTCCGCTTCTCCGGCTCCCGGCTCACCGTGGAGAACCTCTCGTCGAAGCTCGACAATGGCTCCGTCGCGCTCCTCGGCGACGTCTTCTTCGACAGCAAGCAGCCGGACGTGAACCTGAAGTTCCGGCTCGACCGGGCCGAACTCCCGATCCTCGGCAAATCGGCGCTGAACATCTCCGGCGAGGGGATCATCCTCGGGAACGACTTCCCGTATACGATCGGCGGCGAGATCGTCGTCAACAAGGCGCTCATCGTGAACGAGCTGAACGAGTTCAGCTCGAAGTCGGCCGGCTTCTCGCAGGTCCGGTTCCTTCCGAAGAACCAGAAGTCGCCGTTCGGGAAGATGTTCACCGTCAACCTCAACGTGAAGGCCGAGACGCCGGCGCGGATCACGAACTCGCTCATGGACGTGGCCCTCGCCGGCGAGGTCCGCGTATTCGGGAGCCCGGCCCGGCTCCGCGGCGAGGGCCGGCTCTCGGCGCCGCCGAATTCGTCGCGGATCTTCTTCAAGAACAACGAATACCAGATCGTCTCGGCGGACATCAACTTCAATCCGAAAAAGGACCTCTCGAACCCAGACTTTGACATCCAGGGGCTCACGCTCATCTCGACCTACAAGGTCTATCCGAAGGCCTACGGCGACCTCGAGCGCTTCAACTTCGACCTGACGTCTGACCCGGCCCTCCCGCGGAGCTCGATCCTCTCGCTCATTGCCTTCGGCTACACCGACGAGATCCAGAACTCGCTCAAGCCCCAGGACCAGCAGAGCTTGACTCAGGTCGGGGTCGGCTCCTTCGTCTTCGACCGCTTCAAGATCAGCGACATCCTTAACAAGCAGTTCGGCCTCCAGGTGAACCTCGGAACCGTGATCGAACAGTCGAACTCCGACAGCCTGCTCTCCGGGCGGTCTCAGGACGGCGGCGGCCCGCAGGGGCCCGGGGCGCTCGGCCGGACCCGCTCGGCCACGCGGATCGAGCTGAAGAAGCGGCTCGACGAGGCCCTTACCCTCTCGGTTTCGAGCACCATGGGCGGAAGCATCGGGCAGCGGCAGAGCATGAACCTGAACTACGGCCTCTCGAAGAACATCCAGGTCGAGGGCGTCTACGAGCTCCGGACCAACGAAGAGGGGGAGGCCGACATCATCTATAACTCGATCGGCGGCGACCTGAAATTCCGGAGGACCTTCAAGTGATCCACCGGCTGCTCCTGTTCCTCATCCTTGGCTTCGCGGCCCCGGCCCTCGGCGCCGCCGCCGGCTTCACGCTGAACGACGTCGTCGTGGACTGCGATCCGTCCCTCGCCTGTACCCAGCGGACGGCCCGGTTCAAAAGCCTCGCGGGGGAGTACCGGAGCGTCGTCAACCTCCGGGACACGCTCCGCGTGATGGCCTCCGACGGCGGCTACCAGACGTTCACCTACGAGCTCGTCCGGACCGGCGAGGATCACGTGCTCAACGTCCGCTTCCGGTTGAAGCCCGTGATCAACGAGATCAGCGTCGGCTTCACGGACCGGATCATCGAGCACGATCCGCTCCAGCTGGTCGCGATCCGGGAGGGGGAGTTCTTCGAGCCCCAGAAGGTGACCGAGAGCATGGAGGGCCTACGGCGGAAGCTCGAGGACCTCGGCTTCCCTGCCAGCTCCCACTCCTACGAAGTGGTGGAGAAGGGCGACGTGGTGGACGTGAACATCGTCGTGACCCTCGGGGCGCCGAGAATCTTCAAGAGCATCAACTCGGACACGACCTCGAGCTTCGTCCGGACCTACCTGCGCCGAAAGTTCCTGAACCTATACAACCGGCCCTTCGACGTCAACAGCTTCAAGATCTACCTCGACGCCGCCCAGCGCGAGCTCTTCGGCTACGGCTACTATCTCATCAACCTGGACTTCACGCCGGTCTACAAGAAGAACCGCGTGATCCTGAACCTCAAGGTGACGAACGACGACCTATTCGCGTTCGACTTTAAGAACCTCCAGCGCGAGCACCGCGACGTCATCCACGAGCTCGTCGTCGACCTCTTCCGGAAGTACAAGCGCCCGCTGAGCGAGTCGACGCTCGCAGCCGCGCTCCGCCAGCACTACCGGCACAAGGCCCTCCTGAACAGCCGGACCCGGATCGAGATCACCCGGCACAAGAACCGCTCCGGCGAGACGGTTCAGCTATACCGGATCTTCCTCGACGAGGACGGGAAGACCCGGCTCGGCGGGCTGCGCTTCAGCGGCAACCGGTTCTTCACCACTGGCCGCCTCGAGCGGCTCTTCGAGCGAGAGGCCTTCGAGCTGGCCGCGGCCCGGTTCTACGACGAGGAGTACCTGAGCTACTTCCAGGAGTTCCTCCGCAACAAGTACATCGAGCGGGGCTTCGTCCAGGCCCGGGTCTTCGATCCGGCCGTCGCCTTTGACAAGGGGAACCGGGCGGCGAAGGTCACCTACAACATCCAGGAGGGGCCCCGGGCCTTTGTCCGGAAGGTCACCTTCGTTGGGCTCCCCGAGGAGCTCGAAGAGAAGGCCGCGGCGACCCTCGCGAACAAGGTATCGAAGCCGTTTAATCCGATCCGGCTCGTCGACGATCTGAAGACGCTCGCGGGGTGGCTCCAGGAGCAGGGCTACTACTACGCCGACGTCGTCAACACGAACGACGCCGAGCTCGTCCGCTACAACCGGAGCGGGACGGACGTCGACGTCACGTTCACCGTCGACCTCGGCCCCCGGGTCCGGCTGAACCGCGTGCTCTTCCTCGGGAACGACAAAACCCGCCGCCGGGTCCTGGCGAAGAAGGTCAACCTCGACAAGGGGGACCTGATCACGCCGTCGAAGACCCGGGACATCGAGGCCGCGCTCTCGGCCACGGGCCTCTTCAATTCCGTGACTGTCGCCCCGCTCAAGCACAACTCGAAGAACGCCGCGACGGACCTCCTGGTGAAGGTGCAGGAGCGCGACTACGGCCTCCTCGAGCTGGCCCCCGGATACCGGACGGACCTCGGCCTCAAGCTCACCGGCACGATCACGTACCAGAACATCGGCGGCCACAACCGGTCCATCTCGCTCCGAAGCCAGCTCAACCGGCGAACCAGCTTCACGACGATCGACCCCGAGCGCCACGACCGCATCGAGCACATCCTCGAGCACAACACGACGCTCACTTACAACCAGGGCGACATCTTCAATACGCTGATCGACGGCGCTGCGAGCGCCGCCTACCAGACCCGGCGGTTCTACGCCTTCGACGCAAACATCTTCCGCGTCAACGGGACCCTGACCCGGGACCTCTCGCGACAGCTCTCGACCTCCGTCCGCTACCAGTACGAGGACATCACCCAGTACAACGCGACGGAGGAGCTCAACAACGGTAGCTTCCAGATCGGCTCGATCACTCCGGGCCTCACGCTCGACCTACGGAACAACCAGGTGAACGCGACGAAGGGGGCCTTCTTCAACCTCTCCTGCGAGTTCGCCAACCCGTACTTCTTCTCCCAGAAGGAGCCGGACCTGACGATCAATTACTATAAGCTCATCTCCCGGAACCGGTTCTACCTACCGTTCAAGAACGGCACCCTCGCGGTCTCCCTGGTGGGCGGGGTCCAGGAGAACCTGGCGACCGAGAAGGCGACGATCGACGGCTCGCAGCAGGCGGAAGGATATATTCCTACCATCAAGGTCTTCCGCCTGACGGGGATGGATATCATCCGGGGCTATACCGACGAGGAGATGAACCGGCTTCCGAACGGGCAGGATATCTCCGACGTCCGGGTCACGGAGAAGGCCTACATGGCGAATTTTAAGCTCGAGCCTCGGTACTTTTTAAATGATGCGCTCATGGCAGGGGTCT
>JBILTI010000252.1:0-4083 GCA_044371595.1 Bacteriovoracaceae bacterium | reverse complement strand
ACCCTTCAGAGGAGATCGATATGAAGAAGCTGACCCTGGTCATTTTCCTGGCCCTTGCCCCGCTATCGGCACTCGCGCAGCCGCACCCGTACCCCGCCGAGTGTCGGGTCGTCGCCGTTAACCGGTACAATCGGGTCCTCGCGCAGTTCTGGGGACAAGTCGACCCGTACAGCCGGGTCTGTCGGAACGCCATGAACCACTGCCTCTATGAGATTCGCCGCCGCGGCTGGTACGACGCCCGCTGCATCTACGTCCGGAATCGCTGATAGCGGAGAGCGGTCCTACTTCAGCTCAAGGAGAACGCCGTCGCAGCTCCCGACGCGGACGGCTTTCTCACCACGGACCGCAACAGACATTGGGAGCCGCTTGAACGTCGCGAGGACCGTCTTTTTGACCGAGTTATACGGTGCGATCTCGACGAAGTACTCGCCGGTGAGGCCGTTGCCGCCGTTGAACGAACTCGGCTGGAGCTCGACGAGCTGAGTTTTCTCGGGGTACGGCATCTCCGGACCGAGGGTGATAGAAAACTCCCGGTTCTCCCCGAGAATCGCGAGGTCCGTGATCTTCCTGTTGTGGCCGAAGGCCGGGCACTTGAAGCCTCGGAAACGCTCCGAGGCGAAGGCCGCGGCGTAGAACACCTTGAACGTGACGCTCTTCGGGGCGTTCGAGTCCATCCCTCGCCGGCCCAGGCGCCGCGGGCGGAAGGGCGCGTAAAGGCTCCCGAGATCCTGCGCATCCGCGCCGTGGGTCGCGATCAGCCGGAGAATCCACGCGTCGACGCCCTTCTCCTTGGTGAGGTAATCGAGATCCTCCTCGCCGACTCGCGGGAGGTCAACGATGAACGTGAAGCTTTGTGAGACTTCGCGCTCCCGGCGCATTCCAACGTTCCAGCGGATCTCGTTTAGGTGTGAGATCTCCATCTCGACAGGCCGAAGGTGGACCCCGACGGCGTCCCGATCGAAGCTTGCGTACTTCGTGCAGGAAAAGGCGAGTAAGAGCGTCGGAAACCATGCTTTCATGTGCGAGATCCTTTCTCTTTCTGTTAATATTATAAAACAAATTTTAAAGGGGTGATCATGAAGTATTTACTGCTCGGCATTGTGACCGTCGCCTGTGCGTCGAAGTCGGTTCAACTCACCGACGAGGCCCGCGAGCTCGAGGTCTTCACGACGAAGCCGACCAACTGCAGTACCCAGGGCCGCGTCGTCGGCGTCGACAAGAACGGAAGCCGCGAGCTTGCTCTGAACCACGCGCTTAACCAGGCCGCTGAGCTCAAGGCGACGGGCCTCTTCGTGAACCAGGAAGTACAAAATGGAAAGGTGATGCACGTACATGCGACCGCTTACAAGTGCGAATAGCCGTCCGTGACTAAAGGTCCGCGAGGAATTCGTCGAACGCGTCGAGGGTAGGGAAGAACGGGATCTTTCGCCTTTCGAGCTCCACCCGGACGTAGGGCTTGAGGTTTCCACCAACCCAGATCTCCGCGCGAACCTTGAGCTCTCGTGAGAGCTCCGTGAGGTAGTCCTCGAGGGTCTTGTGGTCGCTGATCTCGTGACCCTTGATTACCCCGAGGAGGAGGGCCCGCGGCTGCAGAGCGTTCGCAGCCTCGGCGAGTGAGCGCGCCGGAAGGTTCGCACCGAGGAAGATGAACTTTACGCCATAGTGGACGCAGAGGAGCGCGGAGGCGAGGATGCCGATCTCGTGGATCTCCCCTTCCGGCGTCGTGATCAGCACGAGCTCGTTCTTCAAGTTCGGCTTCTGGTAATGCAGGCCGATCATCTGCCCGATGTGGAAAGAGAAGATCGCGCTGAGCGTGTGCTCCTGAGCGATCGTAAATTCGTCGCGGGCGACCTTGTTTCCGATCTCGCGGAAGAGAGGTACCAGGAGTTTGAGGCACAAGTCCCGCGGGCTCAGGATTGTCTTGGCCTTCTCGAGTTCGTGCGAGATAATGTCGAGCTTATAAGCCGCAAGGGCGATGAAGAAACTATTGAGGATCTTATCGAAGTCGACGCGCTCGTGGTGAGGAGTCACCACCTGCAGCTCCTCGTAAGGCCGGTGCATGAGCTGCGAATATACTTTCTTCAGATCCTCGAGCTCCAAATGAGCGATTTTACCGATGCTTTGACCGAATTCCGTCAGCTTGAATAGGAGCGCTAGCTTCTCGATGTCCTTTTCTGAGTACAACCGGTGTTTGTTATCCCCGCGCTCGGGAACGACGGCGTTATAGCGCTTTTCCCAGGCGCGGATGGTGGCACTGGCGACGCCGGAGAGTTGGGAAGCGACCTGGATGTTGAAGTACTGCATCAGGAGTCGATCTTAGCACAATACTCTGGAAAAGAAACAACCGGAATGTCATGATTGTTGCGACTGGAGGATTTTATGGTGAGTTCGAAGACCTACCCCGTGAAGGCGGCCGTGCAGGACGTCTCGTACCTCAAGAGCATGGCCGAGTATAAGGCGATGTACAAAAAGTCCATCAATAACCCGTCGGAGTTCTGGCTCGAAGCCGCGAAGAACATCTCCTGGTTCACGTTTCCGGAGCGGGCCGGCCAGGGTGACTTCTGGAACGTTAACCATGCGTGGTTTATGGGCGGGAAGTTGAACGCGTCATATAATTGCCTCGACCGGCACCTCGAGCGCCGAGGTACCAAGACAGCGATCGTCTGGGCGAAGGACGGGCCTGGGGAGTACCAGTCGATCACCTATAACGAGGTCTACGATCACGTCTGCCGCCTTGCTAACCTGATGAAGTTTAACGGCGTCAAGAAGGGCGATCGGGTCTGCATCTACCTTCCTATGATACCTGAGCTAGTCTACGCGGTCCTTGCGTGCGCGCGCATCGGTGCAATCCACTCGGTCGTCTTCGGCGGCTTCAGCGCCGAGTCCCTCAAGGGCCGGATTCAGGATGCGGAATGCAAGTTCGTCATCACCGCCAATGAGGGACTCCGCGGCGGAAAGAAGATTCCGCTGAAGGCCATCACCGACGCTGCCGTCCAGGGGGTGCCGTTCGTTGAAAAAGTCCTCGTCGTCCACCGGACCCCGGAGAAGGTTCCGATGGTCCTGGGCCGGGACCTGAACTACGAGGAGGAAATCGTGCGGTACCGGCCCGTGTCTTCGTGCGAGACGATGGACGCTGAGGACGCGCTCTTTATTCTCTATACCTCCGGTTCGACGGGGAAGCCGAAGGGCGTCGTCCACACCACCGGTGGATACCTCACGTACGCCGCGTTCACGCACAAGTACGTCTTCGATTACCACGAAGACGACGTCTACTTCTGCACGGCCGACGTCGGCTGGGTCACGGGCCACTCCTACGTGGTCTACGGCCCGCTCGCCAACGGCGCGACCACGGTCCTCTTCGAATCGACGCCGACGTATCCGGATCCGGGCCGCTACTGGCAGGTGGTCCAGGACGTTAAGGCGACGATCTTCTACACCGCGCCGACGGCGCTCCGGACGCTGGCGACCTACGGCGACGACTTCGTAAAAAAGTACGACCGTTCCTCGATCCGGATCCTCGGTTCCGTCGGCGAGCCGATCAACCCGGAGATCTGGGAGTGGTACCACGACGTCGTCGGCGACGCGCGCTGTGACATCGTGGACACGTGGTGGCAGACAGAGACCGGGGGAATTCTGATCACGCCGATCCCGGGAGTAACCCCCACGAAGCCCGGCTCCGCGACGCTCCCGTTCTTCGGCGTCCGGCCGGTCGTGGTGAAGCCGGAGAACGGCGAGGTGGTCGAGGGGAACGGCGTCGAGGGCGCCCTCTGCTTAGACGCGTCCTGGCCCGGTCAGGCGCGCACCATCTACAAGGATCACTCGCGGTTCGTCGATACCTACTTTACCCAGTACAAGGGCCTCTACTTCACCGGCGACGGTTGCCGCCGCGACGAAGACGGGTACTACTGGATCACGGGCCGGATCGACGACGTGCTTAACGTCTCGGGGCACCGTCTCGGTACGGCCGAGATCGAAAGCGCCCTCATGCTCCACCCCGACGTCGCCGAAGCGGCCGTCGTGGGGATCCCGCACGACATCAAGGGCATCGGGATCTACGCCTACGTAATCCTCTACAAGGAGCGC
>JBILTI010000103.1:0-6471 GCA_044371595.1 Bacteriovoracaceae bacterium | reverse complement strand
CTGAACTTCAACCAGGCACTCGCCGAGCGCGTGGCCTTGCTAAAGGGCCTCGACCGCGCGACGATGGAGAGCATCATGTCGCGGCTGACCCTCTCCCCGGGGGTCGACACGCTCCTCCGGGAAGTGAAGAAGAAGGGGTTCAAGACCGCAATCGTGAGCGGGGGCTTCCAGTTTTTTGCAGAGAACTTCCGTCGGCGGCTCGGCATGGACTACGTCTTCGCCAACGATCTCGAAATCGAGGACGACGTCCTTACCGGCCGGGTGCAGGGCCGAGTCATCAACGCGGCGGCGAAGGCCCAGATCGTCGAAGAGCTCGCCGCGCGCGAGGGGATCTCGCTCGACCAGGTGGTGGCCGTCGGCGACGGCGCCAACGATCTTCCGATGCTCGCGAAGGCGGGGTTCGGCATCGCCTATCACGCGAAAGAGCTGGTCCGCCGCGAGGCCCCCTACCAGGTAGGACACGGGTCGATGACCACCCTCCTCTACTTTTTGGGAATCCCGGGGAACCACCTCGATGAAATTATATAAGAACTTGGCGACGGCGGCGAAGGTAAGGACCGAGGTCCGGGCGCTGAAGCTCAGCGTGAAATCCGAGACGTTCCCCGCCGAGCTCCGGGAGTTTCCCAACCTCCGGGAGCTCTACCTCGAAGGGAACTGCCGGACCTTTCCGGAGGACGATCTTCCCTGGCCCGAGCTTAGGACCCTGTCGATCAAGTGGCCCGCGTTCGCGGGATCGCTCGCGGCCTTCTTTCGCCTGCCGCGGCTCGAGAACCTGAAGCTGATCGAAACGCCGCTCGACGTCCTCCGCCTCCCCCTGGGCCACGTCCGCGCGCCGCTGACGTCGCTCACGATCAAGGACTGCGGCCTCCGCGCGCTCCCCGAGGAAGTCGCCCTCCTCCGGCAGCTCACTGAGCTCAACCTCTCCGGGAACACCCTCGAGTCGCTCCCGGCGAGCTTCGTCGACCTCCACTTCCTCCACCGCCTGAACCTGGACAACAACGGCTTTGTGCGATTCCCGGACCTCGTGAAGCGGATGCCCGCGCTCGCGCACCTCTCGATTGACCGGAACCGGTTTCCGGAGGAAGAGAAGGAGCGGATCCAGCGGGAGTTTCACCTCTGGGTGGAGTGACTCCCCCGCTACCGGTTCCTCATAGGAAAGAAGACGGATTAAGGTCATAACAATGGACCAGATCAAAGGGTACTTGGATTAAACCACCCTAGGACTTTACTGAGCACTGGAACCACTATTTCAGTATGCGACTTGGGACTGAGGTTGCAATTCTTGATGATATCGAGAAAGACGCCTACACGCACGCCAGACTTAATGAACGCGATTTAAACATCTTATTGAGAAATTGCCCAGTATAACTCGACAAAACAAGATTTTGATAATAATTCTTCGGGAGCTACCGTCGCCACCGGCGCAGGGACCGGCGGGAACAGCGGCGACCGGTACAACGCTCGCGTGCGGATCCCGGAGAACACGGGCCTCTACCAGGACGTCGTTACCATCACGGCGACCGCGAACTAGAACGAAACCGCCTGCCCCGGTTCGAGCACCAGGAACTTCTCCGGCGGAACTCCGTGTTTAGGGAGCGCGAGCGTCAGGTCGCGCACGGGCTCGTCGATCCCCTCGTCGGTAAGCTGGAATGTCCCGAAGTGCATCGCCACGGAGAGCTCCGCCTCGAGTTCGAGGTGGGCCCTCACGGCCTCCTCCGGATCCATGTGGTAGTACTTCATGAACCAGCGAGGCCTGTACGCACCGATCGGCAGGAGCGCTAGGTCCGGCGCCCCAAGACGGACTTTGATGTCCTTGAAGTGCGGGCCCAACCCCGTGTCCCCGGCGAAGTAGATCTTCCGGGCGCCGCTGTCGATCATGTAGCTCCCCCAGAGGCTCTCGTTCTTGTCCCAGAGCTTCCGCGCTGACCAGTGCTGGGCCGGGGCGAAGATGATGCGAACGTCCTTCACCCGGACCTCCTCCCACCAGTCGAGCGCCTTCACGGTCTGGATCCCGGCCTTCTTCAGGAGCCGCTCGTCCCCGAGGGGCACCAAAAAGAGCGGATGAAAACGAGCGTCGATCATCCTGAGCGCCTCGAGATCGAGGTGGTCGTAGTGGTTGTGGGAGACCACCACGACGTCGACCGGCGGCAGGAGCGCGAGCGAGACGCCGGGCTCGTGCACGCGCCGGGGCCCCGCGAACGTGACCGGGCTGGTGCGCTCCGAGAAGACCGGATCCGTGAGGATCGTGACGCCGGGGAGCTGCAGGAAAAACGTCGCGTGGTTGACCCAGGTGGCGCTCACGGTCTCCGTCGGCGTGAGAGGCCGGAGCGGGTAGTTCTTGATCGGGACGTGGGCGGGCCACGGGACCCGGGCGCCGGTGAACTTCCACTTCAGGAGAGACCAGACGCTCTTCAGGTCGTCGCCCCAGGGGAGAAAAAAATTTTCGCCGTCGGAGTGGTCCGACTTCGGATAGGAAAAGGCCATGAGCGGAATCAAAAGGAGGAGGAGTTTAAGCATCGCCCTAGTCTAGCAGAAAAAGTTAACTGTTAACGGCTCGCCGCTAACAGTTAACCGTCCGGGGAATTACTTTAATGCAGCTCGGCCTTTCCCTCGTCGAGCTCATGGACCGCCATCTCGTGGCCGTTCCAGGTCATGAGGAGCTCCCCACCGCCGAGGTTCCCCTCGAGGATCTTCTTCGACAGGGGCCTCGTCACGAGCCGCTGAAAGACGCCGTTCAGGGGCCGGGCGCCGTAATGGAAGTCGAAGCCCTGGTCCTCGAGGGTCTCGTAGGCCTTCTTGTCGAGCTTCAGAACCACCTTCTTCGCCTTCAGCCGCTCGTTCAGGAGGCGCAGCTGCTTGTCGACGAGCTGGCGCATGACCCGCTTGTCAAGGCCGTGGAAGGTCAGAACCGCGTCGATCCGCCCGAGCACTTCGGGCTTGAAGTCTTCCTTCGGGTTCTTCGTGTTCGACGTCATCATGACGATCGTGTTCTTGAAGTTCACGGTCCGGCCCTTGTTGTCCGTGAGCCGGCCGTCGTCGAGGATCTGGAGCAGGATGTCCGCGAAGTCCGGGTGCGCCTTCTCGATCTCATCGAAGAGCACCACCGCGTAGGGCTTACGCCGGATCGCCTCGGTCAGAACGCCGCCCTCCTCGTAGCCGACGTAGCCGGCCGGGGCGCCGATGAGCTTCGCCACCGAGTGCTTCTCGGAGAACTCCGAGAGGTCGAAGCGCACTACGTTCTCCTCGTTGTCAAAGAGGTACTGCGTGAGGGCCTTCGCCGTCTCGGTCTTCCCAACGCCGGTGGGCCCCAGGAGCAGGAAGGACCCGAGGGGCCGCGACTCGTCGGAGAGGCCCGCGTAACTCGCGATCAGGGTCTCGGCGATCTCGTGGATCGCCTCCTCCTGGCCGAAAACACGCTTGTTCAGGAACTCCTCGAGGTGGAGGATCGAGTCCTGCTTGGACTTCATGATCTTCTCCTCCGGGATTCCGGTCTGCCGGGAGATCACCTGGGCGATGTGCTTCTTACCAAGGATCCACTCGTGCTGGAGCGACTCGAGTTCCTTCTCCGTCTGCGGGATGAGCATGTACTTGATCTTCGAGGCCTCCTCGTAGTTGCCGTTGCGCTGGGCCGCCTCGAGGTCGAAGTTCAGCCGGTCGATCCGGCTTTTGATGTCGGCGACTTTCTTGAGCGATGACACCTCCTTCTCCCAGGCCGCGCGGCCTTCCCGGAACTGCGCCTCGAGGGCCGCGATCTCCTTCTTCAGGTCGTCGTTGTCGCGCTCCATCTGCGCGTAGATCTTCTTCGACCGGAGCTCGGCCTCGAGCTCAACGAGCCGGGCCGGCATGGCCTCGGCCGAGAGCTTCAGCGCCGAGGATGCCTCGTCGAGGAGGTCGATCGCCTTGTCCGGGAGGTTCTTGTCGGTGATGTACTGGTCCGAGAGGAAGACGGCGTTGTAGACCGCCTCGTCGGAGATCTTGATCCCGTGGTGGGCCTCAATCTTCGACCGGACCCCCATGAGGATCTCGACCGAGTCCTCCTTCGACGGTTCGAAGACCGGCACCGAGCGGAACCGCCGTTCGAGGGCCGGGTCGTTTAAGATGTACTTTTGGTATTCGTCGAAAGTCGTGGCCCCGATGCAGTGGAGCTCGCCGCGGGCGAGGGCCGGCTTCAGGAGGTTCGCCGCGTCCATCGCGCCGTCGGTCCGGCCGGCGCCGACGAGCTGGTGAATCTCGTCGATGAAGAGGACCACTTCCCCGGCCTTCGACTTCACGAACTTCAGGAGGTTTTGGATCCGCTCCTCGAAGTCGCCGCGGTACTTCGTGCCGGCCATGAGCGAGCCCATCTCGAGCGAGTAGACCGTCTTGCCGCGCAGGACGTCGGGGACGTTCCCCTTCACGATCTGCTCGGCGAGTCCCTCGACGATGGCCGTCTTACCGACGCCCGCAGGGCCCACGAGGACGGGGTTGTTCTTCGCCCGGCGGCCTAGGATCTCGATCACCGAGCGGATCTCCTTGGTACGGCCGATGACCGGGTCGAGCTTCCCCTTTTCCGCCAGCTCGTTAAGATTGATTAGGAACGCCGGAACCTCGACCTCCTCGGCTGGCTCGGCGAACTTCGCGTAGTCGGCCTTGAGCGCCGGGAAGAACTGAGGGAGAAACTTCAGGAGGTGGCGCTCAGCGACCTCGGGCTTCCCCTGCTGGGCGGCGTCGCCGCTCGCGAGCGTGATCCACTCCTGGAGCTTCGGCGACGTCCGGAGGTTATCGAGCGAAAGCTGCCCCGACGTGCGCGGGAGGTTCGCGAGGAGGCCCTCGATCTCCTTCACGTTGTCCTTCAACGCCTTGGACGCGTAGGAGGACTTGTTGAGGACGAGGCCCAGGAGCAGGTGCTCGGGGGCGAGCTCGGTGTTCTTCCGCTTCAGCGCCTCCGACTGGGCGATGTCCAGCGCACCTAAAACCACTTGATCAAACTTATTCATTCGGCACTCCTTAGCTTTGTCTCGACCGGTTCTCTTACAAAGATGAGGCCGGGATCCGCGACGTCAAGGTTACCCTTAAAGTTTAACCACTCTTACGAGCTTAACCCTCGTAACCTGATCAGTATTTTTTATGACCTCCGTCACCACGGCCTCGCCGGCGCGGAGCTCACCAAGGGCCTTTGCTTCGGGTTTCGCGAGGCCCCGGTTCAGGAGCTGGTAGCGGCGCAGCTGGTTATCGTTGCAGACCTCCCACTCCGGAAGCACCCGGACGATGCGCTCGCGCGGGTTCTCGGAGCGGAAGGTCCGGGAGAAGGCCTGGACCGAGAGCGGGAGGAGCTTCCGGTCCCGGCGCGCCATCTGCGAAAGCCGCTCGACCTCAGGATCCTGCCGGACGTGGATGAACTGGTGACACCAGTCCTCGGTCCCCCGCATCGGACAATCGCCGGGTAGCGGACATGGATAGAGCACCTGGTGTCCCGCGCCGAGGAGGTAGGCGCGCAGCTCGAGCATCTTCGCGAAGAACTCCCGGGTCCCCGGTTCGATGAACAGAACGTGCTCCGGGTCGACCGCCTCGATGTAGCGAATGGCCGTC
The DNA here is from genome assembly GCA_044371595.1 of Bacteriovoracaceae bacterium. Taxonomy (GTDB): domain Bacteria; phylum Bdellovibrionota; class Bacteriovoracia; order Bacteriovoracales; family Bacteriovoracaceae; genus Peredibacter. Next base: position 903 of record JBILTI010000103.1, on the reverse strand, counting down.
GCGACGTCCATCTCGTTCGCCGAATGGCCAAAGAGGAGGAGCTTCGGGTTCGGAACCGACCACTCCCAGCGGGCCCCCTGGAAGAGGGGCCCCGTGCCGAAACCGGCCCAGAGCCTAGCGGCCTGCTCGCGCATGAGCGGCGATTGCTCGACCTGGTACACCGGGCCCTCGCCCCCCTCCTGGCGCCACGCCAGGGAGAAGGTCCCGGGGCCCGCGCCGAGGTCGACGAGGGTCGCGCCCTTGAGCTCCGCCACCCACGCCGACGGCATCCACCGCAGCACCTCCCGAAGCTTCGGGACGTTCGTCAGGAGGTAGAAGGCGCTGTAGGCCGCCACGAGCCGCGGGTCGCGCAGGTACTGCCCGATCCGCTCCCGGTGGCGCGTAAAGTTCTCCGAAAGTTCATCGATGGCCGCGACCAGCTCGGTCTCGGTCCGGAACGAGTAGACGAGCTGCGGCAGGAGCGACGAGAGGGTCAGTTCCATTCGCTTATCCGATGGCCTTGATGACGAGCTTTTGCTGTTCGTTGTCGATCTTCTTCCGCACCATCCCGAGCCAGTACTCTTCCCGGAGGTTCGGGATGTTTCCGATCTTCGCGAGCTTCCCGGCCTGGACCCAAGCGCTGGCGCTCTCCTCCCCCATGATGATGAGGCCTTCGCCGCGCACCGCTAGCTCCTTCAGGAGCGCCGTATCCTGGGCCTCGATGCCGACCTCGAACGTCAGTCCCTGCTCGAGCATGAACTTCTCGAAGTCGTGCCGGACCGGGTTCTGGAAGCCCGGAAGGACGAACCGCGTCCCGGCGAGCGACGCCGGGTACCCCTTCTGGAGCTTGGCGAACTTCTTTGCCCCCCAGACGCAGACCTGCTCCTTCGCGAGCGAGGCGTAGATCATCTCCTTGCTCTCGTC
>JBILTI010000100.1:0-6534 GCA_044371595.1 Bacteriovoracaceae bacterium | reverse complement strand
TGGGCCGTTGTGGATGAAGTGGAAGTGGAGCGACGTCACGTCGTTCTTCACGCAGATCGCCTTCGACTCGTGGTGCGTCTTCTCGACGCGGTAGAAGTAGTACGGCTCGAAGCCGCCGATCTTCGAGATGATCGCGCAGACGCCGACGAGCCGGCCCGTGAAGAGCTCCTCCATGACGAAGAGGTAGTCCTCGCCGCCGGGCCCGTCCTCGCGGTGGAGGAAGCTTCGCTCGGAGATCCGGATCCGCTTCTTCAGGACCTCTGGGTCCTTCGGGAGAGACGTCAGGCCGTGGCCCGACTTCTCCAGGAGCTCCATGAGGCCGTCGAGGTCCTTCTGCTCGATCGGGCGGATGAGGAACATCGGCCTAGTCCATCTCGCTCAGGGTCTTCTCGATGATCGCGGAGACCTCGTCGATGTGCCGCTCCTCGGTCGCCATGACGGGCATGAGGAACCGGACCCGGGTCGTCGGGTGGCCACCGGCCATGAAGGAGAGGACGCCGTTCTCGAAGAGCTTGATCGTGAAGGCCTTCGACTTCGGCTCGTCGCCGTTGAAGACGGTCATCGCGACCATGGCGCCGATGCCGTAGGGGCCCTTGAGCTTGTCCGGGTTCTTCTTCGAGATCCGCTCGAGGTTCCCGGCGAAGCGGCGGTGGAGCTGCTGGATCTTGCCGTTCTCCCCAAGGTAGCCGCCGTCGACGATCGCGCTGATCACGTAGTGGGCGGCGGCTATCTGCGCGGCCGAGCCGGTGAACGTCTGGGACATGAGGCCCGGCTTCGGCTTGTGGTCGTCGGTGAAGAGCGTGGCGCAGACCTGCGAGTTCTTCCCGATCGCGACGACGTCGGCGTACTTGTCGAGCTTGAAGTGCTGGAACGCGAAGAGCTCGGTGGTCCGAGCGAAGCTCTGGACCTCGTCGATGAAGACGGAGATGTTGTTCTCTTTGCAGACCTTGATGAGGGCCTCGAAGTACTCGGTGTGGCCGGGCCAGCTGCCGTTTTCACCCTGGACGACCTCCATGACGAAGCCCGCGTGCATCCCTGGGAACCGGGTGATCTGCTTCTTCATAGCGGCGACCGCGGCGTTGATCGAGCCCTGGTGGTCGGCCGCGCAGTAGAACGGAATGTAGTCGACGTCGAGGGTCTTCGGGAGGCCTTGCCGGTACGCGGCCTTGTCCGTGACCCAGGCCATGCCGAGGGTCCGGCCCGCGAAGCACTTCTCGAAGGCGAAGAAGCGGTTCGCCGGGAAGCGCTTCTGGAAGATGACTTTGAAGGCGTTCTCATTGGCCATCGCACCGGAGGTCGAGATGAAGACGTTCTTGACGCCGGCGCCGTACTTGCACGCCTCCCGCGAGATGAGCTCGAGGAGCGCCGCCGTGTCGGTGTTCTGCTGGAGGTGGCCGTTCATGACCGTGTTCGAGAGCGCGCCCTTTAGCTGCGCCTCGATCACACCCGGGTGCGAGTGGCCCATGTAGTGGACGCCGATGCCGGTGATGAAGTCGTATTTGACGGAGCCGTCGGCGAGCTCCACGAGCGGGCCGTTGCCGATCCCCGAGCCGAGGTAGTTATAAAAGAGCGCCCCGCCGCGGTAGTCGGCGACCTTCTTCAGAAGCGCATCGTACGATTCCTTGAGCTCCGGGTTCGCGGGGCGGATGCCGGTGACCTTCGCGGAGTGCTCGCCGAGCGCCTCCTGGATAAGTTTTTTCGCCTGCGCGAGGCGGGGATCATTGAAGAAACCGTCGGCCACTGTCTTTGCCATGTTCGCTCCGTAATGAGGTGAGAGATAATATATTGAGTTTTCGGCAGTTTATGACGAAGACTTGAAGTTAATCAAGAGAAAGCTCTACGGGTAAAAGCCCGATCGAAGCGGTCGGGGGAGCACGCTCTGGGGCGACGCGTTCACCGTCGCTTCGTTTGCCGGTCCATCGTCTTCATGCTACCTTACGGTACCAAAATTTTTAACACGTTCACGTTACATGGAGCTCATTATGACGACGATTAAGATCGTGAAACACCATGATATCAAAAAAACCGACAAGCAGACTCTAACCCGCTGGCTACACCTCATGATCCTCGGTCGGATGATCGACGAACGCGCTCCGAACTACCTCAAGCAGGCCCTCGGCTGGTCGTACCACGCCCCGTACGCGGGCCACGACGCGATCCAGCTGGCGATCGGGCAGGTCTTCGACCGTAACACCGACCACCTGTTCCCGTACTACCGCGACATGCTGACGGCACTCGCCGCGGGCCTCACGGCCGAGGAGCTGATCCTGAATGGCATCTCGAAGGCGACGGACCTCGCCTCCGGCGGCCGGCACATGTCCAACCACTTCGCGAAGCCGGCCTGGAACATCCACAACGTTTCGTCGTGCACCGGAAACCACATCCTCCACGCGGTCGGCGTCGCCCGCGGCATGAAGACCTACAAGCACAAGGGTGTCGCGATCTCGTCGCAGGGCGAGTCCTCGGTCTCCGAGGGCTACTGCTACGAGGCCATCACCGGCGCCGACCGGGAGCTCCTCCCGTGCGTCTTCGTCTTCCAGGACAACGGCTACGGGATCTCCGTGCCGAAGGCCGACCAGACCGCCAACGAGCACGTCGCCGATAACTTCTCCGGCTTCAAGAACCTCAAGATCATCAAGTGCGACGGCAAGGACGTCTTCGACTCGATCAACGCCATGACTACGGCCCGCGAGCACGCGCTCAAGCATCACGAGCCGGTGATCGTCCACGCCGAGTGCGTCCGCATCGGCAACCACTCGAACTCCGATAACCACGAGTGGTACCGCGACGAGGCCGAGCGCGCCACCGCCAAGGCCCAGGATCCGCTCCCGCGGTTCAAGAGCGAGCTCGTAAAGGCGAAAGTCTTCACGGAAAAAGAGATCGCCAAGCTCGAGGAAGAGGCTAAGGCGATCCTCCTCGACGCACATTCGAAGGCCGTGATGGCGCCGAACCCGACACCGGAGTCGATCTACGACTTCGTCATCCCGGAGCCGCACGTTCCGCAGAAGTATGTCGACGGGACCCACGACGAAGCCTCCGAACCGAAGAAGTTCATCGACGCGATCAACGGGACGCTCAAGGCCGAGTTCCGGCACAACCCGGACACGTTCATCTGGGGCCAGGACGTCGCGAACAAGGAGAAGGGCGGGATCTTCAACGTCACGAAGGGCATGCAGCAGGAGTTCGGTAAGCACCGGGTCTTCAACGGCCCGATCGCCGAGGATTACATCCTCGGAACCGCCAACGGCATGTCGCGCTTTAACGACAAGCTCCGCATCGTCGTCGAGGGCGCCGAGTTCGCCGACTACTTCTGGCCCGCGATGGAGCAGATGGTCGAGACGTCCCACGACTACTGGAGAAGCAACGGCGCCTTCTCGCCGAACGTGACCGTTCGGATCGCCTCCGGCGGCTACATCGGCGGCGGCCTCTACCACTCGCAGAACATCGAGGGAACCCTGTGTACGCTTCCGGGGATCCGAGTCGTCGTTCCGGCCTTCGCTGACGACGCCGCGGGCCTCCTCCGGACGTCGATGCGCTCCCGCGGTTGCACCGTCTATCTCGAGCCGAAGGCGCTCTACAACGCGAAGTACGCGATGACGCCGGTGCCGGATGACTTCGAAGTTCCGTTCGGGAAGGCCCGCGTGCGCCGCGAGGGCCGCGACCTCTCGATCATCACCTACGGTAACACGGTCCACTTCTCGCTCGAAGCGGCCGAGGCGCTGGCGAAGGAAGGCTACGAAGTCGAGGTCCTCGACCTCCGGTCCCTGAGCCCGCTCGACTACGACGCGATCGTCGCGACGGTGAAGAAAACCCACCGCGCCCTCGTCGTCCACGAAGACAAGGTCTTCGGCGGCTTCGGTGGCGAGCTCGTCGGCGTCATCAACGAACGTGCCTTCGAACACCTCGACGCGCCGGCTCGCCGAGTGGGATCGACCTTTACGCCGGTCGGCTTCAACCGGATCCTCGAGCGGGCGACGCTCCCGGACACGAACAAGATCCTCGTGGCCGCCCGCGAACTCTGCCAGTACTAACGACCTCCAGGGGAGGGGCCTTCGCCAGCCCCTCCCTCTTTTTCAGCTACTTATCCCGCTTGTAAACTTTTTAGGCTCGATGGTCCCGGACCGGGACCGGCGGTATGATGCGCGCATCCATCGCTAAGGAGCCTTTCCCATGAAATCCCTTCTCGTCGCCGGTATCCTCCTCGCCTCGGTCAACGCCTTCGCGCAGAGCTACCTGATCCTTCAAAACGGCGTGACGCTCACGACGGATAAGAAGGGCTTCGTCTACGACTTTGGCCACTTCCACCTGCACTACAAGGTCACCACCCATGGCGGAAGCTACTTCGTCGAAGACAAGAAGCTCTCGACGATCGACGAGAACGGTCTCCTCTTCGAGAAGCCGAACACGAAGATCGAAAAGGTCAAGGGAAAGGGCTTGAACTATCTCATCGACGGCGACAACCACCTCTTCACGGTCGACGCCAAGGGCCTCTTCTTCGAATACGACAAAGACGTCAAGATCTTCCGGAAGGCGATCGGCTTCGGCGGAAACTACTTCCTCGTGAAGCCCGAGGACCGTAAGCCCGGCGTGGACCTCTACACGGTCAACCAGAAGGGGAACTACTTCCGGATGTCGATCCCGGGCCTCCTCCCGGCAGAGATCACCGTCTCCGCGGGGACGTACTTCCAGACCCGGGCCGGCGTCACGTACACCGTTTCGAAGGACGGCTTTGTCTTCGCGAAGCCCGAGGTTAAGGCCGCGGCGGTCGCCAAGGCCGGCGGAAACTTCTTCGTCGATGCGAACAACCTCCTTTACACGGTGTCCGAGGATGGCCTCCTGCTCCTGCCGGTGCTCCCGGCGAACCTCCGGATCGCGAACCTCCAGCGCTTTGGTGCGAACTTCATGATCGACGGGGACGGCCGGATCTTCACCGTCGACCAGGCCGGGGCCATCATCGAGCGCAGCACAACGCACGACCTCCGCAACGCGCGGCTCTTGTTTAACCGCTAACCGGTTGCTTAAGGAAACGCGCGGCCATTCGGCTCCTTGGCCGCGGCAATTGAATTTCATCGGGGGGCGATGGAAAACCGCGGCTTCCGCACGTATAGTGCGTCTCGCTTATTAATCATAAGGAGATGCATCTATGAAGTCCCTGTTCGTCGCCACCCTCGCTTCGCTTTCCCTCGCCGCCGCCGGCCAGTCCTACGTTATCATGGACAACGGCATCGTCGTTACCACCGACACGGCCGGCTTCACCTACGACTTCGGCCACTACGCGTACCCGCAGAAGATCACGCTTAAGGGCGGCCAGTACTTCGTCGAGGACGGCGCCGTCCTCGGGACCGTCGACGAGAAAGGTCTTCTCTTTCGGAAGTACGAACAGATCCCCGAGAAGATCCTCGGCAAGGGGATCAACTACTTCCTCTCGGCGGAGGGGGTCGCCTACGTTGTCGACCGCGCGGGGAGCGTAAAGCTCGTCGAGGCGGAGCCCTTCCGGAGAGCCGTCAACTTCGGCGGCACCTTCTTCACCGTCGCTCGCGATCCGGAGCGGACGGCCCTCGACCTCTACGTTGTCACCGGAGACGGGGCGATCCGCAGGGCTGAGCTCGAGTTCAAGGAGCGGGAAATCGTCGCGTTCGGCGGAACCTACTTCATGACCAACCGGGGAATCCTTTATACCGTGGCCCGCGACGGCGCCTTGAGCGCCAAGACCGAGCCCCGGATCGGCGTCCTCCAGCGGCGCGGCGGAAACTACTTCATCGACTCTGCGGGCCTCCTCTTCACCGTCGCGGAGAGTGGCGCCGTCGTGGTCCCGGCGCTGCCGGTCCCGCTCCGCCTCGCCTCTGTCCACCGCTTCGGTTCGAACTACTTCATCGACCAGGCCGGGCGCCTGTTCGTCGTGGACAAGGACGGCAACGTTTTCGAAAAGCCGATGCGCGACCACGACTTCCGCCAGGCGAAGGTGATTTCGCTCTAACGAAGGAGGGCCCCGGTGGGGGCCCTCCTGAGGTGTCTTTCGTTGCGACGTTCTAGTCGGCCTGCTGGCACTCGATGACCCGGACGAACCGCCGCCGGAGGTCGTCCCGGGCCGAGAGGTAGAAGTAGCCGAACTGTGGGGTGCCGGTGACCGCGAGACCCGCGGCGTTGATCACATCGGCGTTTCCGTCGAGCTCCTCTTCCTCGTTGTCGCTCACGTAGTCGCCGTCGCCGTTGACCGTCGAGACGTGGAGGCTTCCCCACTCGAGTCGGGTCCCGGTCGGCGCCGTTACGCTGTAGCTCGTCGCGATCGCGCCGCAAACGTTGGCCGCGAAGGCCGGCATGAACTTCGCCGCGTTCGTGGCGTTGACCACCATCGGCTTAGAGATGTAGTGGGTCTCCGAGTTCGACCCGTCGGCGTCCGTGTAGGACAGGATGAACTTCTGCTTCGTCGCCATCTTCGTGAGCGCGGCCATCGAGAGGACGATTCGGTCGGCCATCCAGTTCACGCCGCAGGTCATGTCCGAGAGGTCGCACGTCGCGGTCTCCGCGCCGGTC
>JBILTI010000173.1:0-5066 GCA_044371595.1 Bacteriovoracaceae bacterium | reverse complement strand
CGGCCTCGTCGTCGACGGCGCCGTGGTCCTCGTCGAGACCCTGATCGCGGGCCTCGCGGCGCTCTCGCCGGAGGAACGGCGGCGCCGGTCCAAGGACGAGCTCGTCTACGAGAAGGCTCGCCTCGTCGTGCGCCCCGTGGTCTTCGGCCTCTTCCTCATCATGCTCGTCTACCTCCCGATCCTCCTCCTCGAGGGCATCGAGGGAAAAATGTTCCGGCCCATGGCGTACACGGTCCTTCTGACGCTCGGCTGGTCGCTCCTCTTTACGGTCTTCCTCGTCCCGGTCCTCGTGGCGAAGCTCGTCCCGGTGCCGGCCGCGGCGGACCACGGCGACCACGACACCTTGATCTTTCGGAAGCTCCGACGGTGGTACGCGCCGATCCTCGAGCGCTCGCTCGGGGCGCCGAAGCTCCTCTTCGCCGGGGGTCTCCTGCTCCTGGCCCTCGCGACGGCGACTTTCCTGCGCCTCGGGGTCGACTTCATCCCGCAGCTCGACGAGGGGGACCTCGTGATCAACCTCACGCGGGACTCGCGGATCTCGCTCGAGGAGGCGCTCCGGCAGCAGGTCGCCATCGAGGCCGCGCTGCGGGACTTCCCCGAGGTCGAGAAGGTCTTCTCCCGGCTCGGAACGCCGGAGTCGGCGACGGACCCGATGGGCGTGCACCTCACGGACATGTTCCTAATCCTGAACAAGGACCGGTCGACCTGGCGTTATCCGTCCAAGGACGCGCTCTTTGTGGCGCTGAAGACCCGGATCGAGGGTCTGAGCTTCGCGCAGGAGCTGAGCTCCACGCAGCCGATTGAGATGCGGTTCAACGAGATGCTCGAGGGCTCCCGCGCCGACGTCTCGCTCCGGGTGCTCGGCCCCGAGCTCGCGTACCTCATGGAAGTGATAGAGACCTTCGAGCGGAAGGTCGCCTCGGTGCCGGGCCTCGAGGGCGCGGAGATGGACCCCCTGACCGCGCTCCGGAAGAGCCGGGTGATCGACGTGAAACCCGACTTCGCGAAGCTCGCGGCCCTCGGGATCTCCCTCGACGAGTTCAACCAGACGATCGTGAGCTTCATGCGTGGAACGCGGATCGGGTCCTGGGTCGCCGGCACGCGGAAGTATCCCCTCATGATCCACCTCTCCGAGGAGTTCCGGCACGACCTCGTCAACATCCGGACGCTTCCGGTGCGGCTCCCCGAGGGCGGCACGGTGCCGCTCGCGTCGATCGCCCGGATCGACGTCGGCGACCAGGTGACGACGATCGCGCGGAACTGGGGCGAGCGCTACGCGGCCCTGTCGCTTAACATCGCGGGCCGCGATACGATGGGCTTCGTGAACGACGTTCGGAAGCTCGTCCGGGAAACGCCCGTGAAGCCGGGCCACCGGCTTCACCTCGGAGGCCAGTTCAATAACCTCGAGCGCGCCCGGGCCCGGCTCCTCGTGATCATTCCGCTGACCCTCCTTCTGATTCTCTTTATCCTGTGGCGCGAGTTCGCCTCCGTCGCCGACGCTCTGGTGATCTTCCTTTGCGTGCCGTTTGCGGCCTTCGGCGGCGTCTTCGCGCTCTCCCTCCGCGACATCAACCTGTCGCTCTCCGCGGCCGTCGGGTTCATCGCGCTGATCGGGATAGCGCTCCTGAACGGTATCGTGCTCCTAACGGTCTTCCGACAGCTGAGGCCCCACCGGGCGACACTCCGGGAGACGGTTATCGAAGGGACCCTCTCGCGGCTCCGTCCCGTCGTAATGACGGCCCTCGTTGCCTCGCTCGGCTTTGTGCCGATGGCCCTCAACACGGGCCTCGGATCCGAGGTCCAGCGACCCCTCGCGACCGTCGTGATCGGGGGGATCCTCTTCTCCACGGTGCTGACCCTCGTTTTCCTCCCGTCTATGTATCTCTGGTTGCGGGGTCGCGCGGATCTAGGGTGATCGTCGCGTGGGCGAGGCGGAGGTTCCGCTCCCGGAGGATCCCCATCACCCGGTCGGCGACTGCGTCGTTCACCTTGAAGCGTGTGCCGTAGTCGTGGAGCGAGTAGAGGAGTTTGATAGTCATCTACGATTCGGTGATCTCCGTCACGAGCGTGGCGGGCCCCGGGTCGGCCATGACCTCCGGGAGCCCGGTGGCGCCTGCGAGGAGGGTCGCCTTCGCCTCGTCGATCGGCGGGTCATAGGCGAACCGGTAGACCTGGTTTAGGCGCACGGGCCTCAAGCTGTGCGACAGGATCACGATCTTGCTCTGGCCGATCGTCTTGTTCGGGAACATGACGAGCTCGTCGGCCAAGCTCAGGAGGAACGTCGCGCGCCAGTTGATCTCGTAGATCTGGCCCACCCACTTCTGGTCGCCATCGTGGATCTCGACCCAGTCGTTGATGTGGAAGGGCCGGTCGATCTGGAGGGCGAGGCCCGAGAATAGGTTTCCGAGCGTATCCTGGAGCACAATACAGAGGACGAGGGAGAAGACCGCCGACGTCGTTGCGACGGTCGCGAGGTTGAGGCCGAAGACGTGGGCGCCGATGAGACCGAAGAGGAAGAACGAGAAGACGAACGAGAAGACGAACGTGAAGAGGTTCGCGATGAGCCGCGGAACCCCGGTCGTCATGTTCGAGAAAAAGAGGTAGAGGTAGACGTAGATCTGCGCGATCTTGATCACCGCCCCCAAGAAGAGTGTCACGAGGCCCAGGTAGTAGAGAGCTTCAGGAGGAATGGTTCCCGGAGGTGCTGCCAGAAGAGGATCCAGTAGAGGCCCGCGAGGCTCGCGAAGAGCGACGTCCGGAGGAAGCGCTCGCGCAGCTGCCCGTGTCGCCGCGGGGAGATCTTCCCGAGGAAGAGCTTTGTAGAAGACCCACGCGATGACGAGGAGACCTGCGGCGACGAGGAAGGCCTCGTAGCTGATGAGCAGTTGGATCTTCTCGATCGGGATCCATTTGACGAAGAGGTGTTTTATACGTTCCGGAAGATGGAGAGGTTAAGGCGGTGCGAGAGTTCCCGGAAGACGGCGAGGCCCCGGGTCGAGTGTCCCTTGTCGTCGATCGGCGGGGAGAAGACGGCGATCCCGAACTTCCCCGGGACGACGCCGAAGATCGCCCCTGAGACGCCGCTCTTGGCGGGGATCCCGACGGTGTAGGCCCACTCGCCGGAGGAGTCGTACATCCCGCACGTGAACATGAGGCCCAGGATGTCGCCGACGTACTTCTCCTGGACCGCGCGCTTGCGGGTCACGGGGTTGACTCCGCCGGCGGCGAGCGTCGCCGCGATCCGCGCGAGGTCGCCGGCGTCGGCCATGATCGAGCACTGCTTGAAGTAGAGGTCGAGGGACTCGTCGATGTCGTCGCCGATCACGGCGAAGTGGCGCAGGAGGTGCGCGATCGACCGGTTCCGATGGGCCGTGTTTCTCTCCGACTCGAAGATCCGCTCGTCGTAGGCGAGGGGGCGGCCCGCGTACTCTTCGAAGAGGTCGAGCACGCGCTTCAGGCGCGCGGCGGGGTCCGCGGCACGGATGAGCGACGACACGGCGATCGCCCCGGAGTTGATCATGGGATTGTAGGGCCGGTGCGTGTGCTTCTCGAGCTCGACGATCGAGTTGAACGCTTCGCCGGTGGGTTCGACGCCGACCTTCGAGCGGACTAAGTCGCGGCCGAAGTCCTCGAGGACGAGGCCGTAGGTCAGGGGCTTCGACGTCGACTGGAGGCTAAAGCGCACGGCAGCGTCGCCGGCGGTGAGGAGATTCCCGTCGACGTCGGCGACGGCGATCGCGAAGTGGTTCGGATCGGCCTTCGCCAGCTCCGGGATGTAGGTCGCGGGCGCGCCGGGGGCGGGCGCCCGGTAGGTCTGGTGGAGTTCGTCGATCAGCGACTGCGTAGGCTTCGGCATAGGGTTCCTGGGTAGCTTTGTATTGTCCGGCGATCATAGGGCAGTTCAACCGGATCCGGCAGCCTGTATCTTTTACACTTCGCCGTTCCGTCTTGCGATCGGGGAGAGGTTGGCGGTTTAACTCCGCTCCTCGCAGCGGCACCCTGTCTGAAATCCAAGCTTCCGATATCGCGGGAGATTTTCTCCGAAAACGAGTGTAGACTCGTCTTATGGAGACGTATCGAAAGCTTAAGCCTTACATCCTGTCCACGATCGTGGTCGCGGTAGCCTTTTTGCTGAAGCTCCTTATCCCCGGCGAAAACTTCGACGAGATCCCGTTTCTCCTGTTCTTCTCGGCGGTGGTGATCGCGGCCCTCTACCACGATCTCCGGATGCCGCTCATAGCGGCGCGCATGAGCGCCGAGATCGTGCGACGGCATCCGGAACGCACCGATACGGCCCGGGAGGCGGGGAACCGGATCGACGCCAACGTCGACCAGGCGGACCACATGATCCGAGACCTCCTGGACGCGAAGCTCATCGCCGCCGGCCAGACGCTGCCGACCCTCCGGAGACCCGCCGACCTCCGGGAGATCGTGGCCGAAACCCTGGCGAACCTCGAGGTCATCCACGGGCACCGGTTCGGCTTCGAGGCGCCGCTGCGGCCGATCTACTGCGAGGTCGACGGGATCCTCATCTCCCGGCTCCTCGAGAACCTCTGTACGAACGCCGTAGAGTACGGTGCCTCGGACCGGGAGATCGGCGTCGATCGCTCCGCGGGAGCGGACCACCAGTGCGCCGTAACCATGGAGAGCACCGCCGGACCGCACTGATACGGATCCTGGGCCCGGAACGGGACCGTCGTCAGGAGCACCTTCCGCGGCATTGTGCCGGGGTTCCGAAGGAGCTCGTTCGCTTCGCGGTTCCGGAAGGCGCAGCCTGCGAGGAAGAGGAGCGTTACGAGGAGGGCCCGGGGCCCCATCAGATTCGCTTCGCGAAATAGATGATCCCGAGGACCAGGAAGACGACCAGGAGGATGCCGCCGATGTCTCCGCCGACCTTCGCCGCGCGGATGTCCTCGGCGAGCGTGCCCTCCTCGCGGTCAGAGAGGCCGGCGAGGCGATCCGCGACGTCGGCGGAGGAAACGCCGAGCCGCTGCAGCTCGCGCGCGACTTCCCCGCGGGTAAGGAAATCTGCCACGGTGGCCTCGCCCTGGGGCCGGGTCAGGTCG
>JBILTI010000098.1:0-6557 GCA_044371595.1 Bacteriovoracaceae bacterium | reverse complement strand
GGAGAAGAGGACCGGCGAAACGCAAATCCTTGCCAGGGCGCCGCCGAGCAGGGGCCGCCGGCCGTAGGCATTCCGGAGGCGCGCCGCGGAGATCGCTAACTTCAAAACTTAATCCCCTTAAAGATCTTCTTCCCCTTCTCCTTCAGGCCGTCGATCCCGCCGCCGGACTTCAGCTTCGCGATCTCGGCCTTGATCTTCTGCTCGTTCTGCTGGTAGAGCTTCTGCAGGTTGCCGAGGTCCTTCAGGTTGTTTGTGTTTCCGCCGATGGCCGCGAGGAGCTCCTGCTTCGGCTTGTTGATCTTCTCGTCGACGAGGGCGTTGATCTTCCCCTGCGCCTCCGCGACCTTCGCGCCGATCTCCCGGGTGAAGCCCTGGCCCAGCTCGGTGCCGAGGTTCGAGGAGATGTCCATCGCGAGGTTCGAGAACGAGCCCCGGGCGTTTCCGTTGATCGTGATCACCGGAATGTTATTGACGATGTTCGTGAGCATCTCCTTCGCGAGCTTGTTCGAGGTCTCGACGAGGAACTGCGGCTTCGTGAGGGCCGACGTCCAGCTCATCTGGAGCTCCTGCTCCTGAAGGTTCGCGGTTAGCGTCGTCGAGCCGTTGGCGCTGAGGAAGCCGAACTTCAGCTTCTCGTCGTTCACGAAGAGCTTCTCCGGTACAGCGAACGAGTTCACCTGGATGAGCGCCGATTGCTTCCCGACGGCGCGGGTGAAGTCCGCGGTGAGGACGGCGCGGACCCCGTTGATTTTCGAGGCGGGGAAGTCACCCTGGAGGTCGAGGACCACGGGCTTTCCGATCTGCGACGGCGAGGTGGTGACGTTCGTGAGTTCGCCGGAGACCTGGCCTGAGTACGAATCCTTCGTGCCCTTAGAGCTGATCGCCGCCTTCTTGAGCCAGAATAGCGGGTAGCCGGTGGTGATCGGGAACTGGTAGTACTTCCCCTCCGAGCGCTTCGGCGGGATCACTTCGTTCTCCTCTTTCTTCTTCTCCGGTAGGTACTGCTCGGCGACGGCCTGGTACTTTCGCGCCTTGGCTATGTATTCGGCGAACTGGCCCGCGAAGAGGTGCATCGCCATGTCCTTGAAGTCGAGCTGTGGGATCGCGAAGCGGTTCTTGAGGGCCGCGATGTCTTCATTCACGAGCCCCTGGAGCTCCTGCGGGTACTTCGTGATCGCCGTGACCTCGGCCTGGAGCTGCTTCGAGGACTTCTCGATCTCCTTGTAATGCTTATGCACGTCCCCGAGGAGGCCCGTGAGCTTCTGCACGCCCTGGGCCTGTTGCACGAGGTTCTTCTCGCCCCGGACGGCGGCGACGGTCTGCTCGATCTCCTTAAGCTTCGACGTGTCCGAGAGCTGCTTCACCTTGCCGTCCCAGAACTCCTTCTTGCCGTTGACGTCGGCGATCATGCTCTTCACTCGCGCCTCGGACTTGAGCGTCTCGCGGATCTTCGCGAGCTGGTCCTGGTAGTCGCCGCCCTCGAGGAGGGCGAGGACGTCGCCGAGGACGTTTCCGCCGTAGCGGTTCTTCACCTGCGCGAAGACCTGGTCCTGGATCGCTTCGAGCTTGCTCGGGGTGGCCGGCTTCGGCGGAAGCACGTGGCCCGGTGTCGCTCGGGGGCTCGCGAGCATGACGTTGTTGATGCTCGCCTCCTGGACCACGAACTTCATTCGGAGGAGCGCGTCCCAGAGATAGGAGAAGTGGACGTTCCCGATCTCGAGCGCGTTGTGCGTAGGCCGTTCCGGGTCCGTGACCTGGAGCCGTTCGAGGTCGAAGGAGCCGCGGATGAAGCTCGTGCTGACGCCGTCGACGTTCACCTCGGCGCCGTTCGCCTGCGTCCCGACGTACTCGATCAAGGATTTCATGTGCCGGTCGAAGTAGAACGAGAAGTAGAGATAGGTGAGGAGCGAGAGGACGAGGACGGGAACGATCGCCTCTAAGCGTATCAGGCCCTTTTTCTTGGCGGGTTTCTGGTCTTTCGGTTCGGCGGATTCTGACATAAGGGCTCCGATTATTTCCAGGAATATTGGTCGTACTTGTAGTACCACTGGTAGAACTTTGTCGCCTCGATCGCCTTCCAGAGGCGCGTGTTCTTAAACCGCGCGACGACGAGCTCGCGGTACTTCACGATGAAGTACTGGCTCGCCAGAAACACGAGCGGCGAGAGCGTGAAGGTGACGACGGCCGATCCCATCACGATCGAGTTGTTGAACCGCGTGTAGGGGACGATCGGCATGTTGTAGAGCGTGGTGAAGAGGCCGCGGAGCGCCGCGAGCTCGAGGACCCGGGAGCCGACGGCGTGGAAGATGGGGTCGAGGAGAAAGGCGACGAACTTGAAGAAGAACGCGGTCACGAGTGCGGCGCCGATCTGGATCCGGAAGAAGAAGAGGATCAAAAAGACGAGCAGGCAATGGAGCGAAATGAACGGCGTCATCCCGAGGATAAATCCGCAGGTCATTCCGGCGGCGAGGGAGACGTTTCCGGTATCCGAGTTTAAGAGCTTGATGAACGCGAACAGCTGTTTCAGGATTAATCCCATGGCCACTCCTTAAAAGTCATAATGGAGTAAATTCTATGGACGGGCATGGCGTCAATGCCAACGAACTTTACGCCGTCCCCGGTAGGGGCACGATTTTAAGTTCCGAGCGGTGCGATTTGCTTTTACCCTAGAGGGATGAAGCAGCTCCTGACATTCCTTTCCCTAGTGATCTTCTCCGGTTCCGCCCGCGCCCTCACCGAGTGCGCGAACAAATCTTTCGGGGCGTTCGACCCGCACAAGATCTACGATCTCGCGGACCACCGCCTGGGCTGGCGGCTCTACCTGCCGCTCCTTGGGAGCGCCCGCGGACCGGGCCTCGCCCGGTCGTTCTCCTCCGCGGACCGGGTCACGTGGACCGTCGAACTCCGGGAGGACATCCGCTTCCGGCAAACGCCGTTCTGGGGGCCGTCCCGCGCCGTCGAGGCCGGCGACGTCGTCGCGAGCCTTCGGCGTCAGCTTTCCGCGGGCGGGGAGCTGACTCCCTACCACTATGCGAAGGTCAGCGGCGTGGCCAAGCGCCTGCGCGCCGTCGAGGCCCGGGGCCCGCGGCGGCTCGAGCTTACCTTCCGGGGACCGGTCCGCGAGCCGGAGCTCGTCGAGATGCTCTCTTCTCCGGCGGGCATCACCGCCCCCGCGGACTTCCTCGGTAAGCTCGACGAGATCCCCTGGACCCATTTTCCGCCGACGCAGGAGGTCCGCTTCGAGCGCTCCGGGGACGCCGTAGAGCTCGTCGCCGGAGAGCGCCGGGATCGCTTCACCCCGCTCCCACCGGTCCCTCCGGAGAAGCTCCCGGAGGTCTGCAACGTTCTGATCAACCCGCGGCCTGAGCAGGAGGCCGCCCTCCGGCGCGCCGGAGCTTCCTATCGGACCGAGCTCCGGGGCCACACGCGGGTCTACGTCTACCTAAGTAAAACCCTCGCGAAACCGATCGAAGCGCGCGAGACGCTCCGTCGGAAGCTGCGGGACCTCAGACCCTGGCCTGAAGGATACCTTCCGCTCCGGGGCTACCTCATCGGTGGCGAACCGGCGGCGAAACCGGGGCCCGGAAACGGGAGGCCCCCGAAGATAGAGCACGTCGGAACGGTCTTTAACACCTGCGTCCCAACGAACGTCGATCCTGCGATCGTCGACCGCGTTGCGGACCTCCTCCGGGAAAGCGTCGCCGGGGCGCTGGAAGTTAAGCCGCGGCCTTGCGAAGAACTTCTGGAGACCGATCAACGGTTCCCCGGAAGCATCGGTTCCCTCGTCGCGGTTCAGCACCGGCGCGACGGCGCCAAGGAAACGCACATGCCGTGCCGTGATCTCGCGTTCCCGGACATGTTCTGCTCGGACGGTACCGACCCCGCGGTCGTCGACCGCGACCTCGAGCGCTTCGGCCGGCTCGTTCCGCTCATCGCCGTCGAACGGAAGGTCCTCGTCTTCAAGAAACGCTAGTTCGAGACATGCTCCGTCGCGAGGTCGATCCTACCCCGGTAGCCGAACGGGTGGGTTGAGTGCCAGTGCCAGGCGTGCTGGACGATCGTCTGGATCTCCGGGTACCGGGGCCGCCAGTCGAGCTCGGCCCGGATCTTCCGGGAGCTCGCGACGAGGACGGCGGGATCGCCGGGCCTGCGCGCCCCTTCGATCACCCGGAGCTTCTTTCCGACCACCTTCTCGCAGGCGGCGATCACCTCCCGCACCGAGAAGCCCGCTTCGCTGCCGATGTTGTAGACCTCGCACGTTCCGGGTCGCTGCTTCTCCAGCGCCAGGACGTGCGCGTGCGCGAGGTCGACGACGTGGACGTAGTCCCGGACGCAGGTGCCGTCCGGCGTGTCGTAGTCGGTGCCGAAGATCTTCGCTTCCCCGTCGTTCCGCGCGGCCTGGAGGATCCGGGGAATGAGGTGGCTCTCCGGCGCGTGGTCCTCGCCGATCGTCGCGTCGGGGCTCGCGCCGGCGACGTTGAAGTAGCGGAGGATCGTCGCCGTGAGGCCGTAGGCGTGGCAGAAGTCCTCGACCGCGAGCTCGGTCATCAGCTTGCTCCGGCCATAGGGGGTGATTGGGTTTCGCCGCTGCGACTCTTCGATCGGCGTCCGCTCGGGGTTTCCGTAAACCGCCGCCGTCGAAGAGAAGACGAACCGCCGGACCTCCGTGGTCACCATCGCGTCCAGGAGGGTTAGCGCGTTGGCGAAGTTGTTCCGGTAGTACTTGGCGGGATCGGCGACGCTCTCGCCGACCTCGATGTCCGCCGCGAAGTGAACGACGGCCTCGATCTGGTGCGCGTGGAGCCGCTGCCGGAGGAGGTCCCCATCGGCCGTCGATCCCCGGATCAGCGTCGCCCGCGGATCGACGGCCTCGTCGTGTCCCTTCGATAGGTCGTCGAGGACGATGACGCTGTGGTCTCCGTTGATCAGTTCTCTCACGGCGTGGCTTCCGATGTAGCCGGCGCCTCCGGTAACGAGGACTCGCATGTTCGTTCCCCTTTGTTGTTAAACGGACTGCAGCGGATGGAGGCTGAACCGGGGCCACCCCGCGCGGTCCTGCGCAACGCACGTCTTCGCGAGGTCCAGCGACTCGCCGATCACGACGTGCATGTCGAGGTAGCGGTAGGTTCCCAACCGGCCGATGAACGTCACCCCTTCCTCCGATTCGGCGAGGGAGACGTAGCGCTCGAGGAGGGCCTTGTCGTTGTTTAGCCGGAGCGGATAGTACGGCGTATCGGTTTCTCCGCAGAGCTTCGAGTACTCCTTGAAACAGACCGTCTTCTCGTGCGATTCCCAGGGCGCGAAGTGCTTGTGCTCGGCGATCCGCGTGTAGGGGACGTGCTCTTCGCAGTAGTTGATCACGGGGTTCCCCTGGTAGTCGCCGACTTCGACGAAGCGCTCGAAGGAGAGGGACCGGTAGCTGAGGCGGCCCAGGCGGAACTTGAAAAACCCGTCCATGGGGCCACTCCAGAAGACGTGGTCAAAGTCCCTTTTTCGTTCCGGTTCGAGCCGCTGGCCCAGGCGCACGTCGATCGCCTGGTGGTCGAGGATCCGCTTCACGATCTCCGTGTAGCCGCTGACCGGAATTCCCTGATACTTCTGGTTGTAGTAGTTGTCGTCGTAGTTGAACCGCACCGGAAGGCGCTTCAGAATCGACGCCGGAAGCTCGGAGGGTTCGACGCCCCATTGTTTCTTTGTGTAGCCGTAGAAGAAGTTCCGGTAGAAGTCCCGGCCGAGGAACTTCATCGCCTGCTCCTCGAAGCTCCGCGGTTCCCTGATCGCGGCGTCGGCGAGGCCCCCGACGAAGTCCCGCGCCTCCTGCGGCCCGAGCTTCTTTCCGAAGAACTGGTTGATCGTCAGGAGGTTGATCGGGAGCGAGAAGACGCCGCGCGCGGTGTGCGCCTTCACCCGGTTCACGAACGGCTCGAACTTTCCCCACCGGTTGACGTAATCCCAGACGTCTTCCCGGCTCGTGTTGAAGATGTGCGGACCGTACTGGTGGACCATCACCCCAGTCTCCTCGTCGCGCGCCGTGTGGCAGTTGCCGGCGACGTGCGGCCGCTCGTCGAAGACGGTGACGCGAAACCGGCCGGTGTCCGCGAGCTCGCGAGCGAGGACGGCGCCGGCGAACCCGGCCCCGGCGATACCGATGTGCTGCTTCATAGTCTATTCTCCTGTTCACCGATGAGGGGCACTTCGACATCGTTGAAATAGCGTTCCAGGGCGTCCTCGAGCGACGGGAGCCGCTGCCGGCGCTCGGAGGTGAGCGCCGACCGCCGGGGCCTCGGGGCCTGGAGCGCGAGCTTCTCCGACGGAACCGCGCGGATGAGCGCGGGGTCGAGGCAGAGCGACTCGGGCGCGTAGTTCACGGCCTTCGAGGCGAACTCCGCCCAGGAGACCTCGCCGACGTTCGCGAGGTGGATGATCCCGGTCTCGCCGTCGATCAGGAGGTCGAGCGTCTCGTTCGTCAGATCCGGCAGATAGGTCGGCGAAACGAACTGGTCGCTCGGCGCGTGGACTTCGTTCCGCTGGGCCAGGGCGCGGAGGGTCTGGGTGAC
>JBILTI010000099.1:0-6557 GCA_044371595.1 Bacteriovoracaceae bacterium | reverse complement strand
CGATTGAGCGGGATGTGATGCTCCGCTCGGCGTCCACCAATAATTGCATCACCTACTTGCCAACTGCTTATAAAAAATTATCATTTTTAGATCAGCATCGTCGGGGTGTAGCGCAGTGGTAGCGTGCTTGCTTGGGGTGCAAGAGGTCGCTGGTTCGATCCCAGTCACTCCGACCATTCTCTACGTTGATCCCTCCGCCACGCCCGCGTAGGTATCAAGATCATCAAAGTTCCATATCTACTTCTACCTTCTCTGCGGGATGCTTTTGACGATCGGCAGCGTCACCTGGCTGGGTAATCTCGTCGTTAATCGGCCCTGAGCTCCGAGACCTGGATCACGATGACCCCGGTTTGACCGAGCACCGAGAGGCGATCTTCGATGGCCGCTTGCTCCTCGGGATCCGCGATCTGGCCGACCAGCAGTTGGTAATTCCAGGGTCGAACGAGGGCCTGCTCGATTTCTCCTACCGTCATCGAGCCCCAGCGCGTTAACGAATGGAAGGGATTCAGGGGAAACGTCGGCGTGAAATCGGCGTCGTCGATCTTACAGACTCTGCACGCGTCCGCAGGATGAGACCCGTCCCTTCGTCGGATCCCCATCTCCGCCCAGATCGACGCGAGAACCTCGAATCCCTCGTTAGACATCGGGACGACGAAACGTGAGAACAAGTCTAGCACTGAAGACATGATGAGATTCTCTCCGGTTTGGAAGGTTTATGGCAAGTCGCGGGGACGTTGCGGATCTCTGTGGGGTGATACTTTTCTGTTCCCTATTTCCGGAAAATTTTTATAATTTTTCCTAAGGTTCGGGGTGTAGCGCAGCCTGGTAGCGTGTTTCGTTCGGGACGAAGAGGTCGCTGGTTCGAGTCCAGTCACCCCGACCATTTTCCCCTATAAAAAATGCCGAGCAGGAGCGCAGGCCTTTAATCTTCCGCTACAGCAAATGTATCCGGCCCGCGCGTCGTCCTTATCGGGGACGTCATGCCGTCGACCGCGCAGGTCGTGACCTCCGGGGAGACGAAGGTCGAGGAGCACGTCGGGACCGATAAGCCGGCCAGCGGTTGCGGATGGTGACCGCGCCGGAGCTTCGCGCGCCGGAGGAGCGGGCTCCCTCGAGCCGTCTCTCTCTGGACACCGTAATGGAGTACTTTTCGGATCGACGCTACCGATAAGACCACCGGCTCCCGCACCGTCCTCCACTCGAACCTTTCTCCGCAGTCCCGGTTCTCCTGGGACCTCGAATGGTCCGAGGCCTGGACCTCGCGGCTCCGGTTTTCCTATCAGTCCGTGCGGATCCTCGATGACACGAGCGATGCCCAGCAGACGATCGTCGACGCCATCGGGCGCCCCCTGGGGTTCGAGGTCGTCGCCTTCCGTCGCTGGAATCCGTCTTCGCGGACGGGGTTCTTCCTCGGCGTCTCCTGGAGATTCGATGAAGAATGAAGCACCTGGTGTTCCTGGTCTCTATTTTGCTCCTCCTCGCCGCCGCCGGTTGCCAGAATCCGCTCTCCGACGGCAAATCCGTCTCGGAGATCGTGGACAAGTTTCGCCCTGGGCCCCCGATCGGAAAGTACCCGCACCGGATCGTTCCCATCTCCGGAGATAACCAGCCGGGGATCTCCGACTACCCGGTGTTCCTGAGGCCCGGGATCGAAGACATCCACGGGAGGGTAACGATCATCTGGACCCTCGGCTGAAGCCTCGGCACCCAGTCCATCCGAGTCTCCGGGCAGGGGTTCTCGGGAGAGCTCCCGCGACGATGGACCTCACCGCCGTCGCGATCCCGGGCTCCGTCTACACCGCCAACTCGACGATCACCCTCCGGGACGCCTCCGGAAACCCGGTGGCGTGCCTCACGCCCTCCTTCTCCGCCACGGATACGGGCTCCACGAACACCTACGGCGCTTGCTCCATCGGGGCCGGCTCGGCCCAGAAATTCAGCGGGCACATCCAATGGGTTCAGTACTACGATTCTCAGCTGAGCAACAAGGTTCGGTACCTGACGATGCCTTGGCCGGGTCATTCGAGGCGGAGAAAAGAGTTTAACTAAACAAGATTTTGGTTGTACTTTTACTTCATGAAGTATAATTTTTTCCGGTCACTCCTCTGTGTCTTAACCTTATGGTCTACCGAAAGTCGCGGCATAGAACTCCGCGGATAGATCTCTGGTCCGCGAATTCCCCGCGCCGAAGCTCTCTCCGTCGACGAGACGAAGCAGCTACTTCGGGCGTCCGGTGTCGACCTCGACTTCGACCCCGGTTACGCCAGCGCCGCCGACCTGTTGGCGATTCCTCTCCGGAAGGCGGACGCGTACGTCATGAGGCCCTCCGAGATGAACCTCCTCGACAGCGAGTACCGGCTCGCGATGGTCGCGGACCGAGGCGAGCGCTGCCACCAGGAGGTGCAGCTCGTGACCCTCAGGTCTCGCAATCTTTCGTCGCTCCGTTCGCTTGAGGGTGGCCGGGTCGCGTTTACGGATCATCGACCGTCGGTCGTGTTCCTTAGCAAGTCCTTTGGGACGTTCAAGGAGCGGCTTGTTTCGACCGATCCCCGGAAGCTCGTCGGGTCGCTCGAGTCTTGGAGGGTCGACGCCCTCCTGACGCTCGTCGAGCGGTACCCCGAGCGGGACGTTTCGGAGGAGTTCGGCGACCAATCGAGGGCGCAAAACTTTGCGAACTTTCGCGTGTCCCACGTGACCGAACTTAAGGTTCCGTGCTGGGGGATCGCGATCCGGCGGGGCGTCGATGATGCTCCGTTGCAGAAGCTCATTCAGCTTCGCCGGGCGAGGCCCGAGATCGGTCGGCGGCTTCTGCGAACGATCGCTAACGCCGAAGATCTGACCGGGGTAAATTACTTCGACTGGGTCTTCATTCGAGAGAAGCTCGGTCGGGGCATCTACCGGGACTACAAGTACGGAGGGATGAAACTTGGTGTCAAGCCTCTGTAACGCTTCCCCCGCGGGACCTTTCGGTTATAATCTCCTAGAACCTTACGAAAGATAGGAGTCCGCAATGATTTACCGTCAGCTCGCCGTCCTCGTCGTCGCCACCAACCTCTCGTTCGCCTTTAGCCAAGCCCCGAGACCCGCGGCCCCGGCGAAGCCGTCGACGCCAGCGAAGCCATCGGCCCCGGTCGCCGCGCCGCCGGCGGAGAAGGTTCCGCCGTTAAAGGAGCTCTCCCTCGACCTCAAGGGAACCGCCTACACGGGCCCCGGGTGGGAGAAGCGGTTTCCGGATCTCGCTAAAACCGAGTTCGCCGCTGAGCTCAAGCAGCTGAACCTTAAGCTCGATCTGTCCCCGGTGGACATGAGCACGCTCTACCGGTCGAAGCCCGAGTTCTCCGTCTCCGATGCGACGGCGATCATCATCGAGCCCTTCGAGATGCGCGTGATCAGCCGCGACTACGCGCTCGTCATGGGGGTGGACCCCGAAGAGCGCTGCCACCGCGAGGTGCAGGTCGTGACGCTGAAAGCCTCGGGCATCAAGCGTCTCGAGCAGCTCGACGGTAAGAACGTCGCGTTCCTCGACGGTCGGGAGGCCGTCGTCTACCTGACGAAGGCGTCGGGCAAGTACAAGGGCCTTCTCCAGGCCAGCCGGGAGGAGGAACTCAAGGCGGCGCTGACGGCGATGCGGGCGCAGGCATTCGTTGCCCCCGTCTACCGCTTGCCGACGACGCTCGTCTCCGAGGCCCTCGGCACCCAGAAGATCGGCAAGACGGACGGCGAGTTCGAGGTGATCCATGTGACCGATAACAAAGTGCCCTGCTGGGGTATCGCCCTGAAGAAGGGCGTGAGCCCCGAGCCGCTCTTTCGGCTCATGGAGTACGCCAAGGCGAACCCCGAGCGCGGAAAGCGGCTTCTGAGCTCCGTCGGAAACTTCCAGGGCATGTACCCGCTGGCGTACGAGAACTGGCCCGCGCTCCGCGAGCACCTCGGCCGGGAGATCTACACGGACTTCAAGAGCGGGAAACTCAAGCTCCCGGTGCCGGTCAAGAAGCTCTAGGTTCCGGCCGAGTAGTAAAGGTGGCCATTTTTGGTGGCGTCGCCGGTTCCGATCGGCGCGCCGGGACCTGACGACACTTAGGGAAATCTCCCGGTGACGGAGATTACGTATCACCGAAAAGTCGTGCTACGATGAAGTCTCTCGCTAACCACACGGGGAACGTATGAATCGAAGAGACTTCATTGGTCGGGGCATCCTCGCAGCGCTCTCCGCGGGGACGGCGCTGCGGCCTGGAAGCGCCGTCGCTCGGGCGACGTTCGCCGGCCGGGGTGCCGGGGCCTTCCGCGACCTCGCGAAGAGTTCGGCCCGCTTCGGAGGCCTGTCGATGACCGGCGTCGATCCCGGGATCGACTTCATGCTCCAACCGAAGGGCGGAACGCTCCGGCCGCTCAGGCCGGGGCTGGCCTTCTTCAACGACGTCGGCGAGTTCGCCGTGGTCGACGCGCCGATCTTCGTCCACTCGATCGAGCAGAGCCCGGATCGACCGGAGCGGATCATGCTCGTTCCCCGCGAACGGGGCAAAACTTTTGAGTACGACGTCGCCGCCGGCAAGGTCACCGCCGTCCTGGACCTCGGCCGCCGGCACTTCTACGGCCACGGCTGTTACGTCCCCGGAACGAACCACTTCTTTTCCGCGGCCGTGTCCCCGGACACCTACGAAACCGCGGTCGTCCAGTTCGATCACCGGGCCGGAAAGCTCCTCCGCGAGATCACCGTCCCCGGCGGCGCGGGGGCCCACCAGTGTTCCCTCTCCCGGGATGGCCGGCACGTGATCATGACGTTTACCCGGAAGACGGCGACCCACGCGCCGTCGATCGTCTGGATCGACGCCGCGACCGGCGCCGTCGTCGAGCGGGTCGCAGACCTGAGGCCCCAGACCGAGCACTTCGCCGAACTCGCGGACGGCCACCTCGTCTTCGCCGGCGGCGTCGACGAACCGGACGCCGCGACCGTCGTCGGCCGGCTCGATCTTAAGCGCGCGGTCCTGCACGTCGAACCGCAGAAGGAGTTCGCGGGCCACTTCCAAGCCGTGAGCTCGAGCATCTGCGCGGTGGAGGAGAAGTCGCTGGCCTTCGTCACGAACGTGTCGCAGGACTCGGTCTACGTGTTCGATTACAAGACGGGAACCCCGCGGGCGCGGCTCGCGGTCAACGCCCCTCGAGGCGTGGCCCTGAGCGCCGACCGGAAGAGCCTCTTCGTGACCTCGCTCGTCGACGCGGCGGTGGACGTCTCGCGGATCGCCGTCTACGACGTCGACCGGCTCGTACGGGTCCGGGAGTTTACGATACCCGAGACGAAGGCGTACGCGAACCACATCTCCCGCTTCCGGTTCGGATAGGGGAGGGAAGCGATGAGGAAGCAGCAAGGAGGTCAGCATGGCTAGCCCAAGGAAATGGGTCATCCCGTTGGACGCGATTCCGGAGCACCAGGCGGTTCACATCTACATCTTTGAGCAGACGGATATCCTTTCGTACGTCGACAAGTTCCTGCGCGCGCCGGCGCCGACGTACCTCGAGCTGCCGCTCACCTTCGACCTCGACCGGCTCCGGAGCGACGTGCTCCGGGCCTCCGAGGAGATCGGCCTCTTTCCCTTCTCCTACGGAGGCGTCGATACGGAAAAGGACATCTACATGTCGGCGTCGCTGACCTGGAATCCGGATTCGCGGGACAACGTATCGACGAATCCGCACCAGGCGACGCTCGGTTCCCGGAACCACCGCTTCGGCTCCGCCTCCCTCTACGGGGCCGAGAAGAGCGACAAGAACTCGTACACCGACGGAATGTCCTTCAACCGGCACACGCCCCTCGCCGGCTTCGGCGCGATCGGGGACCTCACCCGGAGCTTTTCCCGGACGTTGATCCGTTCGCGGATCTCAACCTTGAAGGCAGGCCGCCGGGAGTCGATGCGCTTCGACTTCGGCTGGCACAACGACGAGCTCGTGTTCGTGAACCTCCGGGTTAACGTCCCCGTGGTCTCGTCCCCGGACTACGCGATCCAGATCATCACCGAGCAGTCCGAGGAGACGTTTAAGGTGGAGGAGTTTTCGCTGACCCCGGGGAAGGCGTACGCCTACGACACCAGTAAGAACCATCGCCCCTTCTGCAAGAAACTCTGCGCCGAAGACCGGGTCAACATGATCTACGGCGTCTCGCCGTGGTTCGACTTCGACCCCGAAGCGCGGACCTGGGTTTCCAACGAATACTACGGCGAAGTCCATCCGTTCGACATGCTCAGGCAAGGGCTCGTTTCGACGGCGATCCACGCTTAACAACTATGTCCAGGAGATATCCAATGAAAACGTTGACTTTTTTCCTCGCAGGCCTCGCCGTGACGGCCTCCGCACAGACCCCGTCGAAGTCGGCGCCGCCGGCGGTCAAGACCCCCGCCGCGCCGGCCGCCGCTTCCCCGGCTCCGAAGAAGGAGCTCGCCGAGCTCTCGCTGAAGCTCGTCGGCACGGCCTATCCCGAAGTGGAATTTAAGTCGTCGGCCCTTCCCCTGGCCCCGGGCGACGTTAAAAAGGAGCTCCAGGCGCTAAAGGTGAAGCTCAGCTACCGG
>JBILTI010000166.1:0-5099 GCA_044371595.1 Bacteriovoracaceae bacterium | reverse complement strand
CGTAGCACTTGTTCTTCTTGTCGTCGTTCTTTTCTCGACCCGTGCCGATGTAGACGACGCCGTCCTCGACCGTGACACCGGCGTCCATGTGGCCGACGTTGAGCTGCCACTTCGGCGTCATCCGGACCGGATCGATCGCGTGGAGGCCGTCGACGCCGGCGACGGCGAAGAGCGTGGACTCCCCGGCGTGCGTGCCGACCACCGCCTGGGCCTCGGTGTGGCCTTTGGTCTGGTAGCTTCCCTGGAACGCGCCGGTCTTCAGGTCGAACCGGTAGACCCGAGCGTGGTGCGTGTCGTGGAGACCTTCGCCGAGGTAGATCGACTGGTTCCAGACCGTGATCTCCGCGGAGGCCGCCGTGCCGATGTAGAAGGTCCGGAGGACGGCGCCGGTCGCGGCGTCGAGTTCGCTCACGACGCCGAGGTCGTTACCGGAGAAGATCCGGCCGGCGGTGATCGCCGGGGCGCGGAACGACCCCTTCCCGGTATGGATCCGCCAGACCTGCTCGACGCCCGCGAGGGGAAGGGCCCGGTCGCGGGCCGCGGTGAAGTTCGTCGGCACCGCGGACACATCCGGATAGGTAAGCGCCGAGGGCTTCGCGCGGACCGCGCTCTCGCGCTCGATAGTGGAGAGGAGCCGGGGGTAGTTCTTCCACCACTTCCAGCTCCAGACGCCGCCGAGGAGGACGAGGTTCAGCGCCAGCGCGCTCCCGAGAACCTTGGGCTTCAGGAGGACTTCGAGGAGCTTCCGCGGGCCCTCGAGCTTAAGCTGGATTCCGAAGAGGGCCGCGATGAAGCTCGCAACCACGGAGAGTGCCACGCTCACCATGGTGAGCGGGATCATGACCGTGGGGAGGATCATCGGTACGAGGTCAGGCGTCGGTGTCATTTTTTACTCCTCCGTGGTGGCCATCGAGCCAGATGCGGTCGCCGGTCTTCAGGACCTGCGTTGCTCGCGGTAAGTTAATGCTCGGAAGGCCGAGCTCCCGGGCGAGGATCGCGCAGTGGCTTAGGATCCCTCCCCGCTCGACGATCACGCCGCGGGAGCGGGTGAAGAGCGCGGTCCAGCCGGGGTCCGTCGACGGGGCGACGAGGATCGCGTCCTCGGGCCAAGTCGAGAAGTCTACCTCCGTGGGATCCGTGACGACGCAGACGGTGCCCTTCACGATCCCGTGGCTGAGCGGTACGCCATGGAGCGTGCTCGTTGCGAGGTCGCTCCGGTCGAGGTAGGAACCGACCTCGGTCTTCTTCAGAACGTCCGGTAGGTAGATCCCCTTGTAGGCCTCCATCTCCGCCTTCCGCGCGCGGAGCTTCGCCTTGAACTCCGGAACGAGGCTTAGGTTCAGGAGGAGCGCCTCGACCTCCTCGACGGTCAGGGCGAAGACGTCGTTACCAAGACCAAGGCGTTTCCCGAGCTCGAGCGAGAGGTAGCGGATGTGGGCGTAGGGCCGCAGGATCTCCATCTTCCACTGCTCGCGGAGCTCGAGGAGCTCCTTCAGTAACCGCCACTCCTCGACGAGGACCGCGTCCTTAAAGGTCTTAAGGCCGTGGATCTCCTCTTCGACGTCGATGCTGGTGTGCGGGGCCGCGGCCCGGGCCTTGCCGCCGCCGAAGGCCGCGTCGCCGAGCTCCGCCCATCGCGGGTGCGACAGGTCGAGCTCGCCCGGGGCCCGGTGGCCGAAGCGGGAGAAGAAGAACTCGCGCTTCAGCGGCTCCTCGAGGGCGCGGCCGAAGTAGCGGCCCATCTCGAAGGTCGCGGTCTGAAGGCCCGCACCCATCCAGCGCTGGAGGTACGGCTCCGCGCCCTCCTTACCGACGACGCTCGCGAGCACGGTGCGGAGGCTCTGGTGCGTCGCTTCGATCAGGATCACCAGTACGAGGGGCCATTTGAGGCTCAGCCGCGAGAAGTTCGCGACCTCCTTCTGCCACTGTTTCAGGAGCGCCGCCTGGTCCCAGTCCCGGTAGATGGTGCCGTTCCCCGGTCGTTGGAGCTTGTGTTTAAAGTCGACGAGTTCCTTGCGGGACTTTTCGATCCAGCGCCGGCGGTTGGTGGACATGTTCCAGCCGACGCGGACCATGCGCGCGAGGCTCTTCGGCGTGTGGAGGATTCCGGCGCCGGTGATCTTGTGCCATTCGAACTTCAGGTGCGGCTTCGGCGCCGGCTCGATCCGGTACGGGATCGGGCCGAAGTAGAGCGGAACCATCTTTGACATACTGATGAAGGCCCGGCCGAAGAGCCGGTCCATGATCGTGTCGTGGGGCGAGAAGGCGCGGTCGGTGAACCCGAGGTAGCCGAGCTCGTGGAGAGCGGCGTCGAAGGCACCGCCGGGGGCGAAGGCGCGCTTCCAGACTTCGAACGTTAGCCGGCTCGGCTGTCCGGTCCACTCGGCGAAGGTCTGGCCGTCCCACCAGGTGTCCTCGGGAAACGTCGCCGCGATCCGCGCCAGCTCTTCCGCGAGGAGCGCATCGTGGCGGGCCTCGGAGCGCGCGACGGTGATGGGTCTCGCCTGGAGGAGGAGAACGTGGCCGGCGTCGTCGACGGCCCATTCCATGTCGATCTGATGGCCCAGCTTCTCCTCGACGGTCGCGCCGAGGGCAAAGATCGCGTCGAGGACCTCCCGGCCGAGCGGGCCCTCGATCTGCGGATCCCGCTGGTGGACCCGGAACGGGTTCACCTGTCCGGAAACCAGCGCTTCGCCGAGGCCCTCGACGTACTCGAGCACCGGGCCCGCCTCGACCCGCGTCGGGTTAACGGAAAAGTAGACGCCGGCGTAGTGGGCCTTCACCATCACCTGGAGCACGACGTTCATCGGGACTTCCTTCTTCTCGCCGAGGAAGAACTGCCGGTAGCTCTGCGAGTTTTCCCGGTGGATCGACTGGAAACACGCGGTGACCGCCGCGCGGAGGGCCTCCGGGGTCGCGACGTTCAGGAACGTCTGGTTCTGGCCCGCGAAGCTCATCTCCTCGGAGTCTTCACCGCAGGCCGAGGAGCGAACGGCGAGCGGCGCCAGGCCCTGCCGCTTCCACCAGCCCAGGATTTGCTCCCAATCGGCGTCGGTCTCGGGATGGTGCGACAGGACCATCCCCGCGGGAACGGGCAGGTCCTCCTGCGCCATCATCGCCAGCACGTAGGCCTTCGACCCGACGAAGGTATGGGCCTTTTCGAGTTCCTTGAAATCGAGAATCATTGATCGCTCCTGGTGAATTACGCTCACTCTATCAAACGGATGAAGAGTAAAACCTGATTCAGGTCATATAGGAAAGAGGTATTACGCACGGAGACCCGGAGCACCGTGGCGCTCCGGGGCGGTGAGGCGGGTTACTTGAGGCGGCTTTCGAGGAGAAACTTCGTCGCGCGGATCGCGTCAACCGAGGTGAAGATACCGACGAGATGCTCGTTGTCGGCGACGAGCGCGCAGCCATATTTCTTTTCGGCCATCTCATCGAGAACGTCGGTGAGGAGGGCCTCGGGGGTTACCGTGAAGGGATTGGGGGTAAAGCAGTCGTAGACCTTAAGCTTCTCGATGTCCACGTCCCTCAATCCCCGGATGAGCTGGATGTCGGTCGCGGAGAGGACGCCCTCGATGCGGCCATCGAAGAGCACCGGGAGGTGGCGGATGTCGTTCGACTGCATCAGCTTCGCCGCCTCGAGGAGCGGCGCGCTCTTTTCCACCGCCATCGGCTTGCAGGTCATGTACTTCTGAACTTGGGGAATCGGTTTGGTCATGGGTCCATCCTTTGTTGTTCTCAGGCTACCGCGGATGGAAGAGGAGGGAAGTCCGCTAGCTCAAGGCCCGCGGTGATCTTTATCAAGGTTCCCGGGAGAATTCGCAGATGACGTCGCGGAGCTCCTGGTCTCCGGTGCGGGCCAGGAGTTCGCTGGTTAACCGGCGAAGGCCGCGGTCGCCGGCGCGGTTGCTTCTTAGGCGACGATCAACCCATCAATCTTATCCCCAGATCTCGCGGGCTCCTTAATCGCCGCGGATTCGACGAGTTCGGTGACGACGACGGCAACATCTGCTCCGACGATCTCCCCTGCAAACAGCATCGGATTTGGCCTCCCCCCACGACGAGCGAAGGCGCTGGCCTACGGTGCGGAGGGTAGATGAAAAAACATAAGCTCTTCGGAGCTCCCCTCCTGATCCTCGTCCTCGCGCTGTCGGTGTCCTGCTCGAAGCCGCCGGAACCGGAAGCGACGGCCGCGGCGACCACCTCCGGCGCGACGAGCGGCGATGCCCTCGCGACCTCGGGCCCGCCCGCGAGCGGGCCCGTTCCGGAGACTACGCTCCCTTCGTCGGCGCCGGCGCAGCCGCCGACCGTCGACGTCATCGGGAACGCCGACCCCGGGGACGAGGAGCGGGACGAAGCGGGCGATGAGTCTTCCGCCCCCGAGGAAGAAGACCCGAGGCTGAATCACCTTTAAAGAAAGAGTTCCATCTCGAGGCAATCGAAGTCCCGGTCCCGGAGCTTCCGGTAGCGGCGGATCACGCCGACGTCGGTGAAACCGCACTTCCGGTAGAGCCAGATCGCCACCGCGTTGTGCGAGTACACCGAGAGCTCGACCTTCTCGAGACCGATCCGCCGGGCGTGGTCGAGGGTCTTAGAGAGGAGGGCCGTCCCGATCCCTCTTCCCCGGTGCGACGGCAGCAACCCCATCCCGAGGAAGCCCCGGTGCGCGAGCCGCGGGTTCCCCGGGGGGACGACGTCGGCCCAGCCGACCACCGCTCCGCCGTCGAGGACATAATACGCGGGCCAGTTATTGGCGATGATCTTTCGCTGAAACTCCGCCGTCTCGCTCAGGGGCCGCGCTTCGATCATTTCGATGTAGACCTCTTCCCGCGCGACGGCGTCAAGGGCCCGGTGGAAGCTCGGAAACAGTTCTTCGGTCGGATATCGGAGTTCCATCGCTTACCTCGTTCTCCGGTAGCACCGGAAGTGAATCTGGACGGAGATGCCCGCCCGCTCGCAGAGGGCCAGGGCGACCCGCCCCGTCGGATCCCGGAGATCGAAGATGAGGTCTGGGGTAGAGACGAACTCCCTGAGAAACCGACGCACGAGGTCCCGGGGATAGCGGGCGCCCCAGGGGAAGCTTCGGTAAAGCT
>JBILTI010000096.1:0-6607 GCA_044371595.1 Bacteriovoracaceae bacterium | reverse complement strand
GGAAGGGAAGGTCTCCTCGGCGAAGATCCAGATCAAGTCGATCGCCGACCGCCTGAAGGAGTTCCGCCGCGACTGTAACTACCTCCCGACCTCGGACATGGGCCTCGACGCGCTCGTGAACAAGCCGGAGGGGGGCCGCGAGTGTAAGCGTTACGCCCCGGGCGGCTACATCGACGGCGGCAAGGTTCCTATCGATCCGTGGGATAACGAATTCGTCTACGAGTCCGACGGCAAGACCTTCAACATCATCTCCCTCGGCGCCGATAACGCGGAAGGCGGCGAAGGTTCCGATGCCGACATCAACTACAAAGACCTCTAGTCCGGTTCCCGAACGCCTCCAGACTCCGATCGCGCTCCCGCCCGATCGGAGCCTCTTCCCTTCCCCCGCTCCCCGCCCCCGAGGCCTCGCCGAGGCCGGCTTTAGTTTGATCGAAATCCTTGTCGCCCTCGTCCTCGCCGCGCTGATATTCCTCGCCGTCCCGACGAGCGACACCCAGAAGCACCGGGACCTAAAGACGGCCGTCGACGACCTGGACCGCTCGGTTCGCTTCGCCGGAAACGAGGCCGTCCTCCGGAACACGGTGGTCCGGCTCCGGATCTCGCTGGATAAGAGCCCGGTCGAGTACACGGTCGAATACGGGCCGGCCGGGAACCTTCCGCTGCCTGATATGCCGGTGGCGGCGAACAAGTCGCTCCAGGAAGAAAAGGCCGAAGCGGACAAGCGAGCGGCCCTCGACCGGCAGTTCACCAAGGTCGAGGAGTTCGAGGACATCAAGCACCAGATCTCCCCCGACGTCACCATCCTCGGCATGGCGAGCACCTCGCAGAAGGAGCTCGTGAAGGAGGGCGAGGCGACGCTCTACTTCTACCCCACCGGCGAGAAGGACGGCGGGATCATCATCTTCTCGACCGTCGAGGAGCTCGCGTACCTCGAAATCGCACCGTTCCTGTCCGAAACCGCGAGCGTCTTCGAACCTCTCAAGACTTCCGGCGTTGCGAAACTGGAAGATATCCTTCAAACTAGAATGGAAGAGGTTTATAAAGAGTGGCTCGCAAGATAGTCGACGATTCCGGTTTCTCTCTGCTGGAGGTGATGATCGCCATCACCCTTTTCGCGTTTTTCGTAACGGCCTACCTCACGAGCCAGGGCTACAACGTCGAGGACTCGCGGCTCTCCGAGGAGCAGCTCGTGCTCCAGCAGCTGGCCGAGCGGAAGATCAACGAGCTCATCCTGAACCCACCGAAGTTCACGAATGCCGACGCCAACCTGAAGGAGACGAAGACCTTCGAGGAGTCGGAGTTCTCCGGGTACGAGTACACGCTCGAGCTCCGGCGGCTCACGATCCCGGACTTCGCCCAGCTCTTCGCTCAGAAGGGCGGCGCCACCGAGGAGGCCAAGGACTCCTACGAAGGCGACTACTTCAACGAAAACACGTCGGGCCAGCGGAATGCGTCCGTCGAGAAGATGGTCTTCGAGGAGCTCCGGAAGAACATCGAGCGGATCCTCTGGCAGGCCCGCGTGACCGTAATCAACAAGGAAACCAAATACAACTTCACCCTCTCCACCTTCCTCACGAACTACAATGAGCGCGTCCAACTCAACGTCGGTTTCTAAGGAAACCCTCGGCTCCGAACGCGGCTTCACGCTCCTCGAGATCCTGATCGCGATCAGCATCCTGGCGCTCATCTCGCTCGCCGTCGTGAGCATCACGGAGAACGCCGCGCTGACGAAGGAGCGCACGACCGAGGTGAACGAGAACAACCTCCAGATCGAGACCGCGATGAGCCGCCTCGAGTGGGACCTCTCGCAGATCTACTCGCCGATGTACTTCTCCACGCTCCTCAACATGAACGCCGCGCAGCCGTTTAACCAGGCGCCCGATGGCCAGGACACCGCCGGGGGCCGCCTCGTCCCGCAGACCACCGCGGGCGCCGCCGGGGGCATGGGTCCCCTCGCCCAGCAGTACTTCGAGCAGCTGGTCCAGCGCTTCGAGCGCAACGAGCACTTCCTCGGGGTGAGCAAGGAGGGGATGCCGGTGCCTCGCTTCTACGCGCCGGAGAAAAACGTCTTCGAGTTCTTCACCACCTCGAACCGCCGCAAGGTCGAGAACCAGAAGCAGTCCCACTTCGCCTGGGTCCGCTACGCCCTCGCCGAGCAGGAGCAGACCGAGGCGGAGGAGCAGAACGCGAACATGCCGAAGTCGCTCAAGAGCCTCGTCCGCTACTTCTCCCCCGACGACCCGTACTCGGAGAAGCGGATCAACATCGAGGACGTCGCGCGCGTCAAGGGCGCCGTCCTCCTTCGGAACGTCGAGCAGCTCGAGTTCCAGTTCTGGGACCTCCAGCGGCGGAAGTGGGAGACCTCTCTCCGGAATATCCAGGGCGGCGAGTCCGTCATCCGCGGCGTCCGCGTCCTCGTCACCTGGTACGACTCCTTCGGCAATAAGCGCAGCACCGCGCGCATCTTCCGGACCCACTGGCCCCTCGTTACCCCGCAGGACCAGGCGACGGGAGCGCCGGCGAACCAGGCCGGCGTGCAGGCCGGGCCCCAGGCCGGCGCCGCGGGCGGGGGCCTCGGCGACGGGGCCCTGACCGGCGGAATCCCGGGCGGCGGAGGTCTCAATGGGTTTTAAGAAAGACGCGAAGCTCATCCTCGGGAACGACCGAGGCATCGCGCTCATGATGATCATGACCGCGATCCTCCTCCTCATGGCGATCTACGGGGAGTTCACCTTCGAGTCCAAGATCGCTCGGTTGAAGGCGACGAACATCCTCGACAAGTCCCAGGCGAAGCTCCTCGCCGAGTCCGGCCTCCAGCTGGCGATGACCCGGCTCCGGCTCTACAAGGAGGCCTTCAACGCCGTCCAGAAGAACGCCAACGCGAAGAACATGGTGCAGGGCCAGCTCCTGAACCAGCTCTGGGAGGTTCCGTTCATCTACCCGATCCCAGTCGGCGCCGGCGCCAACGCCGCGTTCAAGGCGACGGTGGAGAAGTTCGAGAAGGAGACGCTCCTCGAGGGCGAGATGAAGGTAAGCATCCAGAACATCTCGAACCGCCTGAACCTCAACATGCTCCGGATCGACATGACGAAGTTCAACCCCGATCTCACGGCCCCGGACGGCCAGGACAACACCTCGGCCCTGAACCTCGCGGACAACGCCATCATGACCGACGTCTCCGTCGACCAGTCCCTCTTCTTCCTCCTGAAGCGCCTCGTGGAAGAGAAGCGCGAGAAGGACGAGGCCTTCGACGACCGGTACTCGAACCTGAACTACCAGGAGCTCGTGACGAACCTCAAGTACTTTATGTCCGACTTCGGAAGCCTTGCGCAGGATCCGCTCGCGGCCGAGGCCGAGGGCAACTTCCAGCGGGTCCCGCTGACGCCGAAGTACGGCCCGCTCGGATCCGCGAGCGAGCTCTACGCGATCCCCGGCTGGAACGACGAGCTGATCGAGCTGATCCAGAACGAGTTCTCCGTGTACCCGAACACGCAGATCGACTTCAACAAGCTTACGGCGAACATGCTGAAGATCCTCATCCCGAACATGACCGAGGACGACGTCCGCGAGTTCTTCCTCTGGCGCGACGACCCGGAGCAGCCGAAGTTCATCAACACCAAGGCAGACTTCAAGCGCTACGTCGTCGAGCAGGAGCGGCTCATGGCCGAAGCGGACTTCGACGCCCGCCTGAAGCTCTTCGAGGACAAGGGCATCTCCTTCGGCGCGAACCCGAACCTCTTCAAGATCGTCTCCGAGGGGTCCTACAACCGGGCCAACTACACGCTCGTCGCCTACGCCGTCCTTCCGAAGAACGAGACGACGCCCCAGGGCCAGTGTCCGCAGGGTCAGGTCGGCACACCTCCGAACTGCCGGGCGCCGGGTCCCGGCGAAACGGCTCCTAATCCGGGGACCACCGGGGCGGGGGGCACGCCGGCGACCGGCGACCAGAACACTCAGCTTCTCGAACCCCGGATCATCGAGATCCAGGTCAACTAGCCCCCGGACCCGGTCTCCGCCCAGGAGAAATGCCTAGGTTTTTCCGGGGATTTAGTTGAAAATATTTCTATGCATGTACTAGCCATTGACGTCGGAACTTACAGTATCAAGTACCTCTCCTCGTTCGTCGACCGCCGGAAGATCGCGCACGTCGACATGAGCGAGATCATCCTCCGCGACTACATGGCCGATCACGCCGATCTTTCCCGCGAGGACAGCATCGCCGCGATCATCCAGGACGTGATCGACTCCACGGCCCGACCCGACTCGCGGATCATCTACCAGGCCGACCACCACCTCATGACCACCCGGTTCCTGACGCTCCCGGTGAAGAGCAAGAAGAAGGCCGAGCTCATGCTCCCGTTCCAGCTCGAGGAGGACATCCCGTTCGCCCTGAGCGAGATCCACTACGCCTACCGGCTCGAGGGCCAGAAGACCCAGCACACGGCGATGGTCGAGCTCGTGCGCGAGAATGTCTTCGAGCCCTACTACAACGCGCTCCGGGACCGGAACATCCTCCCGACGGTGCTGTCGACGGAGCCGTCGGTCGTCGAAAACTTCATGAACCTGAATCCGATCGCCGGCCCCGTCTGCGTCCTCGACGTTGGCCACCGGACGACGAAGGCCTATTTCTTCTACAACTCGCGGCTCCTCGTGACCCACCTCTCCTACTTCGGGGGCCACAACATCAACGAGATGATCGCCGAGAGCTACAAGATCGAGGCCGACGAGGCGATCATCTACAAGCACCAGAACGCGTTCCTCCTCACGGCCAACCAGTACGCCGAGGTCGAGGACCTGCAGCGGGACTTCGCCGCGGCGATGGACAAGGTCTTTTCGCCGCTCGTCGCCGAGTTCCTGCGCTGGAAGATCGGCTTCAAGGTCAACTTCGGCCTCTCGCTCCAGCACGTCTTCCTCTGCGGCGGCACGGCCAACGTCAAGAACATCGCGAACTACCTCACCGAGAAGTGGGACACGAAGGTGACACTCCTCGAGAGCTTCGACAAGGTCGAAACCGAGAAGGTCGACCTGTCGGCCAAGAACAAGTCGAAGTTCGCCCTCGTCAACATGATGGCGATCGGCTTCCGCCGGAAGAACCGGTTCATCAACCTCCTCACGGGCCGCTTCGCCCAGGCCTCCTCGGCAGAGATCCCGCTCCACTCGTTCGCGTTCATCGGCCTCCGCGTCGGGGCCGCGGCGCTTGTCCTGACGCTCTCGCTCTTCGTCGAGCGCTACTTCATCGAGCGAGACATCGCCGTCGTCAACCGCAAGATGGCCGAGGTCCTGAAGAACAACGAACTCGCGGTCCCCGGCCGCCTGCGCCGGAGCGCCGCCGCGAACCCGAAGCCCGTCTACGAGGCGCTCGTCCGGAAGCAACGGGACGTGCGCCAGGAGATCTCGACGCTCCAGGCGGCGGTCGAGATCAAGGCCCTGGCCCCGCTCGTGACCGTGAGCCAGATCGCCGCCGGCGCCGAGGGCGTCACGCTCATCGACTTCCGCACCACGGACACCGGCGACGTCACCGCTGTCTTCACCGCCAACGGGGAAAAGGAACTGACGGACCTCCGCGGCCTCTTCGAGCGCTCCACGCTCACCGACGTCCAGACCTCCTTCGACGCCGCCAAACTCCAGCTCACGGTCACCGCCGTAGGAATCTAACATGGAAGACTTCAACAAATCCGCCGCCGTCCCGCTCTTCAAGAAGCTCGACCGGGAGATCTTCTCCCGGATCGACAAGTTCAAGCTCTCCCCTTCGTACAACAACCTCCAGGATTTCTACAACGGCTTCGACGAGGAACAGCAGAAGGTCCTGAAGGCCGCGGTGATCCTCGCGATCTTCGTGCTCCCGCTCCTCTTCCTCGGGCTCGTCTTCTGGCAGAACAACGCCCTCCGGGCGGACATGGAGACGCGGATCGCCCTCATCGCGAAGGCGAACGAGATTCTGGGCCAGCGGCGGAGCCTCGAGCAGGTCGCCCCGGCCGTCCTCTCCGACGGGCCCATCGACGGCGAATCGATGATGTCCTCGCGGCTCGCGAACCTCCTCGCCGGCGCCGGCGTCGACCTCTCGAAGATCCAGGTCCGGAACTACACCGGCGACATGGCCTCGGGCACGATCATGCGGGCCGAGGCGGACTTCCAATTCACGAACCTGTCGACCGACGAGCTCACGAACGTCTTCTCAAACATGATCACCCGCGAGAAGTTCCGAATCCAGTCCGTCACGATCACCCGGAACCCGGACACGAACCTCCTCCAGGGCCAGTTCCACGCGATCCACTTCGGGAACGCGCAGAACACGCAGGAGGAATAGCATGGCGACGAGCGAGCTCCAGTCCCTCGAAACGCTCACCTACAAGAGCCGGGTGAAGGTCTACCTCTACCCGCTCCTCTTCCTCGGCGTCTTCACCCTCGCGTTCCTGAACTTCTATCCGATCGGCGAACAGCTGAAGGAGCTGATGCGGAAGAACCTCAAGGGAACGGGCTGTACCCCGGACTTCGATACGATCGGCCTCGAGTGGCTCCTTCCGAGGGTCGTCGTGAGCGACCTCGTCGTCCCGGCCCAGTGCCTGGGCCGCGCCGGCGAACCGCTGAAGCTCTCCTTCGTTAAGAT
>JBILTI010000095.1:0-6613 GCA_044371595.1 Bacteriovoracaceae bacterium | reverse complement strand
CTTCGAGATGGACGTGACCAACGACGCCCACTATCCGGCGATGCGCGCAACGGTCCAGGAGCACTGGGGCAAGTTCGACGTCATCGTCCACTCCCTGGCCTTCGCCGACAAGGAGGACCTCTCGCGGGAATTCGTCCACACGAGCAGGAAGGGCTTCGCCATGGCGTGCGACATCTCGGCGTTCTCGCTCGTCGGCGTCACCGACAGCCTCCACGACCTCCTGAACGACGGCGGCTCGATCATCAGCATGACCTACTACGGATCCCAGAAGGTGGTGAAGAACTACAACGTCATGGGCGTCGCGAAGGCGGCCCTCGAGGCGTCGACGCGCTACCTCGCCTATGACCTTGGCCCCCGTGGCATCAAGGTGAACTGCATCTCCGCGGGCCCCATCAAGACTCTTGCCGCCTCCGGGATCTCCGGCTTCCGGACGCTCCTGTCGCAGGTGGAAGAGATCGCGCCGATGAAGCGGAACGTGACCCCGGAGGACTGCGGCGGCGCGGCCGTCTACCTCGCCTCGAACCTCTCCGGCGGCGTCACGGGCCAGGTCCTCTACGTCGACTCGGGCCTCAACATCCTCGGCGGTTTCTAGGTGTTCGACGCCGATCACCTCCGGAAGATCGAACCGGGGCTCCGGCTCTTCAACGAGCAGAAGTACTGGGAGTGCCACGAGGCCCTCGAAGATCTCTGGATGGAGGATCGGCAGGATCCGGTTCGAAACGTCTATTGGGCGGTTATCCAGGTGGCCGCCGTCTGCATCCACTACCGGGACGGAAACCTCGTCGGGTGCCGGGGGATGATCGCCAAGGCGAAGGAGAAGTTCGGCCGCTGCCGGGACCTCCTCGTCGCGAGCGACCTCCTCCGCCGGGAGCTCCAGTGGGACGACCTCGAGGCCCTCGTCCTCCGGATCCCCGACTTCTCCCGCTCGCAGCTCGCGGACTTCGCCGCGCTCTTCGACTTCCGGTTCAAGAACTTTCTGGACTGAATCTTGCTGACAAGCGCGCCGCGATGATTTTAAGATCGTCGGCAGGTTCACAAGAGGAGTCCCCATGCTATGGTTAACCGTCGTCGAATGGTCCGCCCGGCTCATTCTGGCGCTGCTCGTCCTTCTCTCCATCTGGTCCATCACCATCATCATAGACCGCCGCCGGTTCTTCCGAGGCCTCGTGCTCCCCGACGCAGACTTCCGCCGGAGCATCAAGGCAAAGAGCCTCGCGAGCGGTGGGACGCACTTCTTCAGTGACCTCTTCGGCGAGCTCCGGAAACTCCGCACGAGCGAGCAGATCGACAAGGCCTTCGACGCCTTCGCGCAAGAAAAGCGGAAGGAGCTCGAGCGAGGGCTCCCGGTCCTCGGAACGCTCGGCTCGACGACGCCGTTCATCGGTCTCCTCGGAACGATCCTCGGGATCATCGTGAGCTTCGGCGAGCTCTCCCGCGGCGCCGGCAGCACCAACAGCGTCATGTTTTCCCTCGCCGAGGCGCTGATCCTCACGGCCGTGGGCCTCGTCGTCGCGATCCCCGCGGTCGTCGCCTACAACTACTTCGGCCGGAAGGTGAAGCTCGTCCTGGCCGAGGCGCAGGGACTCAAGGACCTCTACATCGCCTACAAGGACTAGCCCGTGGCCGGAAAGTTCGACCTCGACGACGAGGGCATCAACGACATCAACATCACGCCCTTCGTGGACGTGGTCCTCGTACTCCTCGTGATCTTCATGGTCACCGCGCCCGTCATGCTGAAGGAAAGCCTCAAGGTTAACCTTCCGAAGACGCTAACCTCGGACATCACGACGAAGGCGACTGTCGTCGGCGTCGCGATCACGAAGGAAGGGCAGGTGCTCCTGAACGGGCAGCTGAAGTCCGAGCAGGGCCTCGCCGCGGAGCTCGCGGCGATCGCGACGGCTGGCCAGGAGACGAACTTCCTCATCAGCGCCGACACCGACGCCCGCCACGGCGACGTCGTCCGGTTCATCGACCTCCTGAAGCGCAACAACTTGAACAAGTTCGCCCTCCAGGTGGAAAAGATCAAGGACCGGTAACCCGATGACGGCGACGCTCCGACCCTGGCAGCTCTCGTTCCTGATCCACGCCGGCCTCGCTGTCGCGTTCCTCGCACTGACTCAGCTGAAGCTTCCGGAGACGGAGGTGATCGAGGTCCCGGTCGAGGTCGTCGAGCCGCCGAAGGAAGTCCAGGGCCTCACCGAGGTTAAGGAGAGGCCCAAGGTCGTCCTGAAGTCGGTCAACGAGCCGATCCCTGACGCGGCCCCGAAGCGCGAGGTCTTCGGCGCGAACCGGAACTCGTACACCGACGAATCCGTCGGCGACGAGGGCGTCGAAGCGAAGAAGGGGAATACGCTCGCGAAGGAAGCAGATAAAACGGTGCTCCTGGATTCCGACGCCGATGCGCTCCCGACGCCGACCGAGGAGTACCTTGTGAGCGAGATGCCCCGGGTGCTGACCGAGGTCCGGCCCGAGTACCCGAAGGAGGCCCGGGCGCGGGAGCTCGAGGGGGCCGTGGCGCTCGACATCCTGATTGACGACAAGGGCACGGTCCGGGACATCGCCGTCGTCGACGGGGACCCGCTGTTCCGGCCCGCCGCTATCGCGGCGATGAAGAAGTTCGTTTTCCGGCCCGCGAAGGTCGACGGCAAGCCCGTCGCCGTCCGGATCCGCTATTCCCTTAAGTTTCTCCTGGAGTATTAATGTATCTACTGCCGCTCCTCCTCCTTTCGGGCGTCGCCGTCGCGCAGACCGCCGGCCCCGTCACCGGAACCCTCGTCGAGCGGGGAACGCGGAAACCCCTGAAGGACGTTAGCGTCTTCATCCTTCCGCACAAGCTCAAAGCCGTCTCCGACGAGCGCGGCGGGTTCGCGTTTCCCGCGGTCCCCGCCGGGGACTGCGAGCTCATCGTGAACCTCTCCGGGTACCAGAAGTACGCGCGGAAGAACGTCTGCGAGGGCGCCGCCCCACTGACGGTTTACCTCGAGAAGGTCGCCTACACGACGTTCGAGACCACGGTTACAAGTAAGGTCGTGAAGCGCGACGACCAGGCCCAGACGCTGACTCAGGAGGAGTTTCTGAAGGCGCCCGGATCCTTCGGCGGCGATCCGGTCCGGGCCGCGCAGAACCTCCCAGGCGTCGCCGCTACCGGCGGCAACGCGCAGATCATCGTACAGGGCGCGAGCCCCGACGATACTGGCTACCTCATAAATGGCCACCGCGTCCCGATCGTCTTCCACTTCGGGGGCCTCTCCTCGGTCGTGATCCCCGAGGCGGTCGAGCGCGTCGACCTCCTCCCCGCGAGCTATGGCCCCGAGTACTCCCGGGCGATCGGCGGGATCATCGGTCTCACGATGACGAACCCGAAGGACGATCGGATCCACGGCATGGCCTTCGTCGACCTCCTGAACGCCGGGGGCCTCGTCCAGGGTCCCATCGACAAAGACTCGTCCTTCCTGATCGGTGGCCGCTACAGCTACATTGGCCAGGTCCTTAAGGCCGTGGCCCAGGAGAACGACGACTTCGAGCTCACGGCGGCGCCGACCTACTACGACCTCACCGGCATCTACAGGAATAAGCTCGACGAGAAGAACGAATTCAAGACCACCATGGTGGTGAGCAAGGACGAGCTCGAGCTCATCCTCAACAAGCCCGCCAACAACGATCCGGGGCTCCGCGGAGACTTCTATAACCGGACCGAGTTCTTCCGGATCATTCCCCAGATCTCGACCCGGATCAACGAAAAGACCCGCATGGACCACTCGATCGGGGTCGGCCGGGACAACCTTCTCGTGAACATCGGGGGCCGCTACCTCGACGTGCGGAGTAGCGTCATCTCTCACCGCTCGGAGCTACAGAATGAGTGGTCGGAAACCTACAAGACCTATATAGGGCTCGACAACAACTTCGACCGGAGCAACGTCCGCGTGAACCTCCCGAACAACTACTCCGTCGGCGGCGTGAGCAACCCGTTCTCGGTCGGCGAGGAGCGGAAGTTCGATACGGTCGGGGACGATGGCCAGTTCGGCGCCTACCTCCGGCAGGAGATTAAAACTTCCGCGGATTCGAAGTGGACGTACCTCCCGAACCTCCGTGTGGACCACTTCACGCTGACCCGCGAGACGCAGCTCCAGCCGCGGCTCCAGATCCGCTACCAGTACGAGCCGTCGCTCCAGCTCCGGGGAGCGTGGGGGAAATATGCGCAGGCGCCGCTCCCGCAGGAGGTCTCCGAAGACTACGGCAACAAGAACATCACAGGCCCCTACGCCTGGCACTACATGGTCGGCTTCCGGAAGGACTTCCGGAAGGACACGACCGACGGCTTCGAGCTCACGAACAACTACTTCTACAAAGACCTGAAGAACCTCGTGGTCCCCGACGTCCGGCAGAACTACCGGAACGCCGGTATCGGAACCATCTACGGCGCCGAGGTCCAGGCGAAGTACCGGATGCGCGAGTGGACCACGCAGCTCGTTTACACGCTCCTGAAGAGCGAACGGACGATCCCGGGCTTCGGGACCCAGCCCGCGGAGTTCGACCAGACCCACAACCTTAACCTCATCGGCGCCTACAACACGGACCGCTGGACCTTCTCCGGCCGATTCCGCTTCGTGACGGGCCTTCCGTACACGCCGGTCCGGGGCGCGACCTTCGACGCCGACAACGACGTCTACATTCCGCTCACCGGTCGGATCTATTCCCAGCGCTTCGACGCCTTCAACCAGCTCGACATCCGGATCGACCGGAAGTTCATCTACGACAAGTGGATCCTGACCGCGTACCTGGATATCCTGAACGTCTTAAACGCCGAGAACCCGCAGAGCATCGAGTATTCGTTCGACTACCGGCAGAACAGGAAGGTCCGGGGCCTTCCGATCCTTCCGACGTTCGGCGTGAAAGGGGAGTTTTAACATGAGATACCTGGCCCTCTTAATCCTCTGCCTCTCCTGTGGAGACACGAAGTTCCGGAAAGTGGAAGAGCTCCGCTCGCTGCGGATCCTCGGAATCCAGGCCGACGCCCCCGAGGTCTCCCCGGGGACGGCGGTGAACCTCCGGCTCCTCGTCTCAGACGTCAACGGCACCGCCGGTACCTTGACCGGAACCTATGTCACCTGCATCGATCCGGGGATCTCCCAGGGCGCTCGGGTGAACTGCGATCACGATCCGACCGCGACGCCGGCGGCGGTCAGCGTCGACATGACGGCACTCCTCCCGTCTGCCTCGGGCCGCACGGGCCTCAGCAACGAAACCTTCGTGGTGAACATCCCCGCCGCGAACGTCATCTTTGCGGGCCGCGACGCCAGCGTGCAGGCGAACGGCGTGTCGTACATCGCCCTCTTCACGGTGGGAGAGGAAACCGCGTTCAAGCGGATCCTCGTCAGCACCCGGACCGCGGGCGACGCGGCCAACCGCCCGAACGAGAATCCAACCGGGAGTACGCTCTCCCTCAACGGCGGCGCGGCCGCGCTCCCGAGCAAGGGCGACGACCTCGCCGTCACGACCTCCGCCCCTCAGGCCTACCGACAGATCCGCGTCGACGGCGTCACGGAGTCCCGGACCGAGCGCTACGAGGTCGCTTGGTACGCGTCCGAAGGGGAGTTCGACAAGCCGAAGGCGCGGATCGACGAGGAGTCGGAATTCACCGGGGACTCGCCGCCCTCGCTGGTGATGGCCGTGATCCGCGACGAGCGAGGGGGAATTGATTTCGTGAAGTTTCCTCTCTAGCATTAGCGGATGAAAGAAATCTTCCGGACCTTCCCGCTGGCGCTCAAGATGATCCTCACCGACCCTGTGAACTTCATCCTCGCCGTGGTCCCGACGCTGATCGCGCTCTTCGTCTACGTCCTCTCGATCACGGGGATCTACCGGAACTCGGACATGTTCGTCGCCTTCTTCCAAGGCTACGTCTACACGTCCTCGCACGCGATGCTTCTTTCTCAGCTCCTCACCGGCGTCCTGATCATCTTCGTCTTCTTCGTCATGAGCTGGACCTTCGTCCTCGTCGTCGGGATCGTCGTGGCGCCGTTCAATTCGCTCCTCTCGGCCCGGATCGAGCAGAAGCTCGTCCAGCGGGTCCTCATGGACGAGGACCAGGGCCACGCGCTGGCGGAGGTCAAGCGCTCGCTCGGGGCGACGTTCAAGAACGAGTTCAAGAAGCTCTTCTCCCTCGCCGTCGCCGGCGGCTTCGCCTTCGTCCTGAACCTCTTCCCGTTGTTCTATCCGATGGCGGTGTTCCTGATCGCGACTCTGCTCGCGGTTCAGTTCGTCGACTACTCGTGGTCGCGGCACGACCTCTCCGTCGGCCAATGCCTCGCGGACGTCGCGCGGAACATCGTTCCCTACTCCGTTAGCGGGATGCTGTTCCTGGTGCTCGTCCCCGTGCCGATCGTCAACGCCTTCGTCCCGGCCGTCGCCACGAGCTACTACACGATCCTCTGGGTAAGGCGGTTCCAACACACTTCTACGTAAGTAGCGCAATCCCCCGCCGCTTGAAAACTGCCCGACCTTAATGGTGAATAAAGCATCGAGAGAAGGCGAATCGAAATGGTAAAAATGTTGACGTGACGGGCCAGGCTTCATTTAAATCTTAGTCTTACCAACGCAATCATGGGATAAG